>NZ_RCOA01000020.1:472914-483605 GCF_004307585.1 Pseudomonas sp. Sample_20
TGATTGGGGGATGCTGCAGAACTCCGTCGACCTGTAAGTGCTTTGCTGAATCCATGATCGACTCGATCTTTCAGGTCGATGTATACCGCAAGACACTTCGGTCGGCCCCCTCTCCCTCCGGGAGAGGGCTGGGGTGAGGGGCTGCTGTTAGACACAAACCTCAACTTCCCCGAGATGCCCGCCATACGGCCCAAAGCTGCGCTCCACCATCCGCCGCGTGCCGTCCGCTCGCACGATCAACGCTGTACTCGCTCGCGTGCCATAACTCTGGCTGGCAATAAACACGCTCGACAGCAACGACTCCGTCGCCATGCCCACCCCGGTATCCGGCAACTCGGCCTCGGGTGCGGTCTGTGCATCGCTGAGCAAGGTCAACAAACGCTCAGGCTGCGGATCATCCAGTACCGCGCTCAACGCCGCCCTGGCCTTGAGCAGTTTCGGCCACGGCGTATCCAGCCCCGCGTTGGATAACCCATAAACTCCAGGCTGCAACATCACCGGCTCTGACGCTCGTGCATTGAAATGCCACAACTCATGGGCATTGCCCAGCAGCAGATTGAACCCGGCATATTCGGCGGCACGACCCGCCACATCGCTCAAATAATCATCAATCGACAGATCGTCAGCAAGAAAGCGCGCCACCAGTTCGCCCCGGGATTTGGTGGCCGGCGGCTGTTGCGGATCGCGAATATTGGTCAGCGCGGCGAAGCGTCTGTTGGCGCCGATCCCCAGCCAGGTGCCGCCAGCCTCAAGATCGCGCCCGGCATGTACGTGCGGCGCCTCGGGCCATTGTGCCAATGGCAGGCTGGGGCGGGCGTAGAACTCGTCGCGGTTGGCCGCGACGATCAGCGGCTGGGCATGGCCCGGGCGCCAGGCGAAAACAATCAGGCACATAAGGTGGTCCTTGTGTGTTTTTTGCCCACTCTACGCATCCGGCGTCCGTGCATCCATCGCCAGTGGAGCAGAACGCTGCGCATCCGTTAACATGCCGCTCCTGTTTTGCCGATGCGTGCTGGAGACGGTCATGGAATTTCTGCTCTACCTGGCGCTCGGCGCCTGTGCGGGCGTGCTCGCCGGGCTGTTTGGCGTTGGCGGCGGGATCATCATCGTCCCGGTGCTGGTGTTCAGCTTCACCCTGCAGGGTTTCGATCAGTCGATCCTTACGCACCTGGCGGTGGGCACGTCGCTGGCGACGATCATATTCACCTCGGTCAACGCCGTGCGTGAGCATCACCGCCGGGGCGCGGTGCGCTGGGCGATTTTTCGCTGGATGACCGTGGGCATTCTGCTCGGCGCCGGTTTCGGTGCGCTGACCGCAGAAGCGATCTCCGGACCGAACCTGCAAAAGATCATCGGTGTGTTCGCTCTGGTGATCGCCGTGCAACTGGCGCTGGATGTCAAACCCAAGGCCAGCCGAACGGTGCCGGGCAAACTCGGTCTGACCGCTGCCGGTACGGTGATTGGCTGGGCCTCGGCGATTTTCGGCATTGGCGGCGGCTCGCTGACCGTGCCGTTTCTGACCTGGCGCAGCGTGCCGATGCAGCAGGCCGTGGCGACCTCATCGGCCTGTGGCTTGCCGATCGCTTTGGCCAGTGCAGCAAGTTTCATGATTCTGGGGTGGCACGATCCGTTGTTGCCGGCCCATAGTCTCGGTTTTGTGTATTTGCCGGCATTGTTGGGCATCGCCCTGACCAGCATGGTCTTCGCTCGGCTCGGTGCGCGTCTGGCACACAGGTTGTCGCCGCGCTTGCTGAAAAGGCTGTTCGCCGCTTTGCTGTTCTGCGTGGGTTTGAGCTTTCTGCTCTGACCGCGTGGCAATCCTGGCTTAATCCTGAGGTGGCAGCGTCGCCCGGGAATTTCGCTTTCAACTCTAACAAGGAGTCGCAATGCTGCCTTACCCGCAGATCGACCCGGTGGCCCTGGCCATCGGTCCGCTGAAAATCCACTGGTACGGTCTGATGTACCTGATCGGCATCGGCGGCGCGTGGCTGTTGGCGTCGCGCCGGCTCAACCGCTTCGACCCGACCTGGACCAAGGAGAAACTCTCCGATCTGGTGTTCTGGCTATCGATGGGCGTGATCGTCGGCGGCCGTCTGGGTTACGTGCTGTTCTATGACCTGAGCGCGTACCTGGCCAACCCGACGCTGATTTTCGAAGTGTGGAAGGGCGGCATGTCGTTCCACGGCGGATTCATCGGCGTGATGCTCGCGGCCTTGTGGTTCGGCAAGCGCAATGGCAAGTCGTTCTTCCAGCTGATGGACTTCGTCGCGCCGATGGTGCCGATCGGTCTGGGCGCCGGGCGCATCGGCAATTTCATCAACGCCGAGCTGTGGGGCAAGGCCACCGACGTGCCATGGGCGATGGTGTTCCCGCCGTTCAGCGATCCGGCGCAGTTGCCGCGCCACCCGTCGCAGCTGTATCAGTTTGCCCTCGAAGGCGTGGCGCTGTTCCTGATCCTGTGGATCTTCTCGCGCAAACCGCGTCCGACCATGGCGGTCTCTGGCATGTTCGCGTTGTTCTACGGCATCTTCCGTTTCATCGTCGAGTTCGTCCGCGTCCCGGATGCACAGCTCGGCTATCTGGCGTGGAACTGGCTGACCATGGGTCAGGTGCTCTGCGTGCCGATGATTGTCGGCGGGCTGTTGCTGATCTGGCTGGCCTATCGTCGCGCCCCGGCAGCGCCGCTCGCGCCGACGGCTTAAACTACGAACCCCGGCGCGCGACGCCGGGGCTCCAAGGACACAGGTAACTCATGAAGCAATATCTCGAACTGGTCTCGCACGTCATAAAGAACGGCACCAAGCAGGCCAACCGCACCGGCATCAACACCATCAGTTTTCCGGGAGCAATGCTGCGTTTCGATCTGCAGGAAGGTTTCCCGGCGATCACCACGCGCAAAATGGCTTTCAAATCGGCCATCGGCGAGATGTGCGGGTTTCTGCGTGGCGTGAACAACGCCGCTGAGTTCCGCGCGCTGGGCTGCAAGGTCTGGGACCAGAACGCCAACGAAAACGCGCAATGGCTGGCCAACCCGTTCCGTCAGGGCGACGACGACCTCGGTGAAATCTACGGCGTGCAGTGGCGCAAATGGCCGGCGTACAAGCAGATCCCGCTGAGCAACACCGCCGCCATTGAACAAACCCTGGCCAACGGCTACAAGCAGATCGCCCAGGGCGAAGAAGATGGCCAGGCCTACGTGGTGCTGTACAAAGCCATCGATCAGGTGCGCCAGTGCGTCGACACGATCATCAACGATCCGGGCAGCCGGCGCATTCTGTTCCACGGCTGGAACGTCGCCCAGCTTGATGAAATGGCCCTGCCGCCGTGCCATCTGCTGTACCAGTTCCACCCGAACGTCGAGACCAAAGAGATTTCTCTGACCCTGTACATCCGCTCCAACGATCTGGGCCTGGGCACGCCGTTCAACCTCACCGAGGGCGCCGCGCTGCTGAGCCTGATCGGTCGCCTGACCGGCTACACGCCGCGCTGGTTCACCTATTTCATCGGCGATGCGCACGTCTACGAGAACCACCTGGACATGCTCAACGAACAGCTCAAGCGCGAGCCGTTTGCCATGCCGAAACTGAAGATATCCGATCGCGTGCCGGAGTTTGCCAAGACTGGTGTGTATCAGCCGGAGTGGCTGGAATTGGTCGAGCCGAGCGATTTCTCGCTGGAAGGCTATGAGCACCATCCGCCGATGACCGCGCCGATGGCGGTCTAGTCACCATTGATCGTTCCCACGCTCCGCGTGGGAATGAATCCCGTGACGCTCTGCGTCACTTTGGACGCGGAGCGTCCATGGCGGCATTCCCACGCGGAGCGTGGGAACGAGCTTCGCCCGTCAGTGGCCGTGGCTGCGGCCCACATGGGAGTGTTCGACTTCGGCCGCGACAACCCCGCCACTCACCTCCAGCCGCTGCAAGATCCCGCATTGATCCGCCTCCGGCCCTTCGCCACAGCGTTGGCGCAGGTCGAGCAGTTGTGTCTGCAACGCCAGTAACCCATCGATTCGCGCCTTCACGTGCTGAATATGTTCGTCGATCAGCGCATTGACGCTCTCGCACTGATCCTGCGGGCTGTCGCGCAGGGCGAGGAGGCTGCGGATTTCTTCGAGGGTCATGTCGAGGGTGCGGCAGTTGCGGATGAAGGTCAGGCGCTCGGCGTGGGCCTGGGTGTAGACGCGGTAGTTGCCGTCGCTGCGCGCCGGTTCCGGCAGGAGGTTTTCGCGCTCGTAGTAGCGGATGGTTTCCACCGCACAGTCGGTGAGTTTCGCCAGTTCGCCGATCTTCATGACGGCCATCTCCAAAAGGGTGCTTGACCCTATAGTGGCTACAGGGTCTTTACTTGGCAACAGGCACCTTCATGGACGCGACCAATGAGTGATTCCCTGCACACCCACAAGCCCGGCGACGGCCACGATCACAGTCATAAATTGCAGCCGGTGCATAAACATTCGCACGGCGGCGATTCCTGCTGCGCTTCGAAAGCTGCGCCGGCCCCGGTTCATTCGCACGAAGATTCCTGCTGCTCGTCGAAAGCCGCAGCGCCTGCCCTGGTGCAACTGAGCGAAAAGACCAGCGCCGACGCGCGCCTGAGCAGCTTCCGCATCGAGGCAATGGACTGCCCGACGGAGCAGACGCTGATCCAGAACAAACTGGGTAAACTGGCCGGCGTGCAGCAGCTGGAATTCAATCTGATCAACCGCGTGCTTGGCGTGACCCACAATCTGCCGGGCACCGAGCCGATCACCGAGGCGATTAAATCCCTCGGCATGCACGCCGAGCCGCTGCAGGCGGGTGTCGATGCGCCGGCACCGGCTGCGGTGAAAAAACACTGGTGGCCACTGGCGCTGTCCGGCCTGACCGCGCTGGGCGCCGAAGTCATCCACTTCACCAGCGCTGCCCCCGACTGGGTGGTGGCGATTGTTGCGCTGGTGTCGATCCTCAGCGGCGGCCTCGGCACCTACAAAAAGGGCTGGATTGCCCTGAAGAACCTTAACCTCAACATCAATGCGCTGATGAGCATCGCCGTGACGGGCGCGATCCTCATCGGCCAGTGGCCGGAAGCGGCGATGGTGATGTTCCTCTTCACCGTCGCCGAGCTGATCGAAGCACGCTCGCTGGACCGCGCGCGCAATGCGATCAGTGGTTTGATGCAAATGACTCCGGAGCAGGCGACGGTCTTGCAGGCTGACGGCAACTGGCGCGAACAAGAGGTGAAAAGCGTCGAACTCGGCGCCCGCGTGCGGGTGAAGCCAGGCGAGCGCATCGCGCTGGACGGCGCGGTGGTCAGCGGCAATTCGACCATCGACCAGGCGCCGATCACCGGTGAAAGCCTGCCGGTGGAAAAAGCTGTCGGCGATAAAGTCTTCGCTGGCACCATCAATCAGGCCGGCTCGCTGGAATACACGGTCACCGCTGCGGCGAACAACTCGACCCTGGCGCGGATCATTCACGCCGTCGAACAGGCCCAGGGCGCGCGGGCACCCACGCAGCGTTTCGTTGACCAATTCTCGAAAATCTACACCCCGGCGGTCTTCGTCTTCGCCTTGGCCGTGGCGATCATCCCGCCGTTGCTCATGGGCGCGGCGTGGTTCGACTGGATCTACCGCGCGCTGGTATTGCTGGTGGTTGCCTGCCCGTGTGCACTGGTGATTTCCACCCCGGTGACCATCGTCAGTGGCCTCGCGGCAGCCGCGCGCAAGGGCATTCTGGTCAAGGGCGGCGTGTATCTGGAGGGCGGTTTCAAGCTCGATTATCTGGCGCTGGACAAGACCGGCACGATCACCCACGGCAAACCGGTGCAGACCGATTACCTGTCACTCGACCCGACGGCCGATGCCAGCGCACCGGCAATCGCCGCCGCGCTGGCCGGGCGCTCCGATCACCCGGTGTCGCTGGCGATTGCCAACGCCGCTGTGGATAAAAACTTCGCCGCGCTGACTGTGGATAACTTCGCCGCGCTGGGCGGGCGGGGCGTCAAAGGTGACATCAACGGCCAGACTTATCACTTGGGCAACCATCGTCTGGTCGAAGAGCTTGGCCTGTGCTCACCGCAGCTGGAAGAGAAGCTGTTCGCGCTGGAAAAGCAGGGCAAATCCGTGGTGTTGCTACTCGACAAATCAGGCCCGCTGGCGCTGTTCGCCGTGGCCGACACGGTCAAGGAAACCAGCCTTGAAGCGATTCGTCAGTTGCATGAACTCGGGGTGAAAACCCTGATGCTGACCGGCGACAACGTCCACACCGCGCAAGCGATTGCCGCCCAGGTCGGGATCGACGAGGCGCGCGGCGATTTGCTGCCGACCGACAAGCTGCAAGCCATTGAAGATCTGTACAAGCAGGGCCACCGGGTCGGCATGGTCGGCGACGGCATCAATGACGCCCCGGCATTGGCCCGCGCCGAGATCGGTTTCGCCATGGCCGCCGCCGGCACCGACACCGCGATCGAAACCGCCGATGTCGCCCTGATGGACGACGATCTGCGCAAGATTCCTGCGTTCATCAGCCTGTCGCGCAATACCGCGAGCATCCTGAAACAGAACATCGCACTGGCGCTGGTGATCAAGGCGATCTTTCTTGCGGTAACCTTCGCCGGGCTCGCCACCATGTGGATGGCGGTGTTTGCCGATATGGGCGTGAGCCTGCTGGTGGTGTTCAACGGTTTGCGCCTGCTGCGCAAGTAAACGTGAGGGATGGTTGTGCTGAGTGCCGAGCTGAAAGCGTTTTACATGGTCGCCCGCCTGGGCAGCATCACGCTGGCGGCGAAAAAACTCGGCCTCAGCCAACCGACCGTGACCACGCAGATTCGTAACCTGGAAAGCCAGTATTCGGTGGAGTTGTTCTACCGAGGCGGCCGCCGTTTAAGCGTCAGTGACGAAGGCGCGCGCTTGCTGCCGATGGTCAAGACCCTGTTGCAGCAAGAGGCGGACATCGAGTTTTTCCTGCGCAACAGTGGGCAGGTCCAAGGCACGCTGCGCATTGCCGCGACGGCGCCGTATTACATCCTCGATCTGGTAAAAACCTTCCGCGAGCGTTTGCCGCAGGTGGAAGTGTCGGTGGAGATCGGCAATTCGCAGCAAGTGCTCGAAGCGCTGGAGGATTACCGCGTGGATGTCGCGGCATCGTCGCAGTTGCTCGACGATGCGCGGTTGATTCGCCGGGTACTCGGCACCGATCCGCTGGTGCTGGCGGTGCATCGCAATCATCCGTTGGCGGCGCAGGAACATGTGACGCTGAACGCGCTGGCCGGGCATACGTTGTTGATGCGCGAGCCGGGTTCGACTACTCGGCGCTTGACCGAAGAGTTGCTGGCCAGCGCCGGGGTCAGTTTCGGGCCGTTGCTGGAGATCGGCAGCCGTGAGTCGATTCGTGAAGCCGTGCTGCGCAATATCGGTATCAGCATCATTGCGCGGCAGGAGGTGCCGCATGATCCGCAGTTGCGCGTGCTGACCATCGAGAATGCGCCGCAGATTCCGGAGTATCTGTATTGCCTGAAGGAAAGAAAGGGCGCGCGGTTGCCGGCGGCGTTTCTTGGCCTGGCCCAAGAGATGTCTCCTGCGTAATGATCGTTCCCACGCTCCGCGTGGGAATGCAGCCCGGGACGCTCTGCGTCCCAAAAGCCGAACGCGGAGCGTCCGATGAGGCATTCCCACGCAGAGCGTGGGAACGATCTGCAGTGAACCAAAATCCTCGAATACCACTATCTGCGGTTTTTGCCTCGTTGCCACATGACGGACGCATTACAGCTCTAGGATTGGCCTCATCCGTTTGCTGAGGTCCGTCCATGAATCCTGCCATCGCAACTGCCCTGACCAACCCCGGCGCGCCGATGAAAGTGCGCGGCGTGCACAAGCGTTTCGGTGCGTTCACTGCGCTGGATAACGTTTCCCTCGATGTCGCCGCCGGCGAACTGGTGTGCCTGCTCGGTCCATCGGGCTGTGGCAAGACCACATTGTTGCGCTGCATTGCCGGGCTGGAGCAGCAGGACAGCGGCGAGCTGTATCTGGGCGATCGCGATGTCTCGCACCTCGCCCCGCAAGCGCGGGATTACGGGATTCTGTTCCAGTCCTACGCGTTGTTTCCCAATCTGACGGTCGAGGCGAACATTGCCTACGGCCTCGCCGGCAGCGGTCGCGATGAAGTGCGCCGGCGTGTCGGCCAGATGCTGGAACTGGTTGGTCTCACCGGCAGTGAGAAAAAGTACCCAGGCCAATTGTCCGGCGGTCAGCAACAGCGAGTAGCGCTGGCTCGCGCATTGGCGCCGGCGCCGTCGCTGCTGTTGCTCGACGAACCGATGTCGGCCCTCGACGCGCGGGTGCGCGAGCATCTGTGCACCGAGCTGCGTCAGCTGCAACGCAATCTCGGCATCACCACGCTGATGGTCACGCACAATCAGGACGAAGCGATGCTGATGGCCGATCGCATCGCGGTCATGAATAACGGCCGCGTCGAGCAGTACGCCACCCCGCAGGAAATCTACAACCGCCCGGCCACGCCGTTCGTGGCCGAGTTTGTCGGTCAGGGCAACTGGCTGCCGTTTCAGCGCAGCAGCGACAGTCACGCCAAGGTTGGCGGGATGAATCTGCGCTTGGCCGAGGGCAGCGTACACGGCGCTTCGGGTCGACTGTTCTGCCGCCCGGAGGCGATCAACGTCAACCCGCTGGTGCACGAAGAGAACCTGTTCCCGGCCAGGGTTCGCGAAATCACTTTTCTCGGCAACCGCTGCCGGATGAGCTTCGAACTCGATCAACTGCCGGGTTATGCGCTGCTCGCCGAACTCGCGCCAGAAGCCATGCCGCGCCTCGGCGCCCAGCAGATCATGGTCGCCTTGCCGCCGCGCAGTTTGCAGGTGTTCGCCTGATGAACAGCAACCTCGCGCTGCCGCTACCGCACAAGCAGGTGCGACAGTCCTCGAAAGCCGAGATCGGCGATCGCCTGTTCGTGCTCGGCGGCAAAGTCCTCCTGCTGGTGTTGCTCGGCCTCGCGGTGCTGCTGCCGTTGCTGGCGATCTTCTGGCGCGGCTTCAGCAACGACGCCGGGCAGGGCGGCGGCTGGCTCGCGGCGAAAGAGTTGGTGACCAGTGCCAATTTCCATTGGCTGCTCGGCAACAGCCTGAAAGTGTCCCTCAGCGTTGCGGCCATTGTCGTACCGCTGGCCTACCTGTTTGCCTACGCACTGCAACGCACGCTGATTCCGGGCAAAGGCATCTGGCGCGGAATCTCCCTGCTGCCACTGATGGCGCCGTCGATGCTGCCGGGGATTGCGCTGGTTTATCTGTTCGGCAACCAGGGCATGCTGCGTGGGCTGCTCTCGGACAATATCTATGGCTTCTGGGGCATTGTGCTGGGCGAGGTGATCTACACCTTTCCCCATGCGCTGATGATTTTGCTCTCGGCATTGTCGCTGGCCGATGCGCGGCTGTTCGACGCCGCATCGAGCATGGGCGCCAGTCCGGCCAAAGCGTTTCGCAGCATCACCTGGCCGGCGACCCGCCAGGCGGTATTCGCTGCGTTCTGTCTGGTATTCACCCTGACCATCACTGATTTCGGTGTGCCGGTGGTGGTCGGTGGCGACTATCAAGTGCTGGCGCTGGAAGCCTACAAAGCCGTGGTCGGCCAGCAGCAATTCGGTCGCGGCGCGTTGATCGGCATGGTGCTGTTGCTGCCGGCGCTGTTCAGTTTCGGTGTCGATGCGTGGTTGCGTCGCCGCCATGGTGACTCGATGAGCGGACGCGCGCAGGTGTTCAAACCGCTGCCGTCCAAGCTGCGCGACGGCTGCTATCTGGCCATTGTTTTGCTGATTTGCGCCGCGCTGCTGCTGGTGTTCGGCATGGCGGTGTTCTCGTCGCTGGTGAAGTTCTGGCCGTACAACCTGTCGCTGTCGCTCAACCACTATCAGTTCAACGAGACCGCCGGCGGTGGCTGGCTCGCCTACGGCAACAGTCTGAAAATGGCGCTGGGCACCGCGCTGATTGGCAGCGTGCTGATTTTCACTGGCGCCTATCTGATGGAGAAAACCCGCACTCAGCGCGGGCTGAACCTGGTTTTGCGCATGCTCAGCTTCGTGCCGATGGCGGTGCCGGGATTGGTGCTGGGTCTCGGCTATGTCTTCTTCTTCAACCTCAGCGGCAACCCGTTGCACGTGCTGTACGGGACGATGACGCTGCTGATCGTCTGCACCATTGCGCACTACCTGACCACCGCACAAATGACCGCGACCACCGCGCTGCGCCAGCTCGATGCTGAATTCGAAGCCGCCGCGCTGTCGTTGAAGGCGCCGCTGTACCGGCATTACCTGCGCGTCACCGTGCCGATCTGCCTGCCGGCGCTGCTGGACATCGTGCGCTACCTGTTCGTCTCGGCGATGACCACGGTTTCCGCTGCGATCTTCCTTTACAGCCCCGACACCATCCTCGCGGCGGTGGCGGTGCTGAACATGGATGACGCCGGCAACGTTGGCGGCGCGGCGGCGATGTCGACCCTGATCCTGTTCACTTCGGCCGGCGTGTCGCTGTTGCTGGCGTGGGCTTCGCGCGGCCTGTTGCGCCGTTCCCAGGCCTGGCGGCAAACCGCGCCAGGTCACTGATTGCAAACCCGATCAACTCATCTACAGGAAAACGCTCATGTTCAAGCCTAGTCATGGGCAACCGCTTGCAGCGCTTCCGGTGTGATCGCAAAGCCCCAGCTGGTG
>NZ_RCOA01000049.1:0-1313 GCF_004307585.1 Pseudomonas sp. Sample_20
TGTCCCGTCCTGAATATGGTTTACACCTTCTGACCTATCTTCAGGAGGATTCAATGGATTCGGGCAAAAGGCGCAGCCAGCGCGACTACACGCTAGCCTTTAAATTGTCGGTCGTAGACCAAGTCGAAAAAGGCGAGTTGAGTTATAAAGAGGCTCAACGGCGCTATGGCATCCAGGGTCGGTCCACGGTGCTGGTTTGGTTACGCAAGCATGGTCGGCAGGACTGGAGCCAAGGCGCATCAATTCGAGAGTTGAGGAGCAGGTCCATGACCGAACCAACCCTCCCGCTGACACCCGAGCAGCGGATCAAAGAGCTTGAAGAACAGCTAGCGCTGAGTAACCAGAAGGCGCAGTTCTTTGAAGCCGTCGTGAACGTTCTGAAAAATGACTACGGTGTTTCCGTCGTAAAAAAGCGACCCGGCAAGTCCTCTCGCAAGGGCAAATCCAAGACCTGAGCATTACCAGGGCTTGCCTGTTCATGGGCATTTCACGCCAAGCTTATTACAAGCGCAATCGGGCTTTTGATGCGAGGGTTCGCCAGGACCAAGAGGTGGTGAACTACGTTCTGGAGAAGCGGCGTCGCCAGCCAAGACTGGGTACGCGCAAGCTGCATTACTTGATGAGCATCGAGGCCCCAGCGCCGCTGAGCGTAGGTAGAGACCGTTTGTTCGCAATCCTGCGCAAGGCACGAGCGCTAGTTCCGCGTAAACGGGCTTATCACAAAACGACTCATAGCCATCATCGCTTTCGCCGCCATCCCAACCTGCTCAAAGCAGGCCCAGAGCAAATCGTGGCCGGTGGGCCTGAGCAGGTTTGGGTGGCAGACATAACCTATCTGCCCACGCAAGAAAGCGTGGCCTACGTAAGCCTGGTAACGGATGCGTACTCACGCAAAATTGTCGGCCATCATGTACATGAAAGCCTGCATACCGAGTCGGTGATCAAGGCACTGCAAAAAGCGATTGGCGAGCGAGAAACCAAACAGCCGCTGATCCATCACTCAGATCGCGGCGCCCAGTACTGCTCCGAGCTGTATCAGCGATTGCATGCCAAGCATGGGATCAAGTGTTCAATGACCGATGGCTATGACTGCTATCAGAACGCCATGGCCGAGCGGATAAACGGAATTTTGAAGACCGAGTTTTTACTGCATCGCCCCAAGAACCTGGCAGACGCGGTGAAAATGGTGGATGAATCTGTGCGGATCTACAACGGAGAGCGGCCACATCTGTCTTTGAAATACAAAACGCCCGATGCGGTGCATCGGGCGTTTTGAGACTGAAACAGGTGTAAACCTATTTCAGGACTAGACA
>NZ_RCOA01000115.1:0-1281 GCF_004307585.1 Pseudomonas sp. Sample_20
GTCATGGGCAACCGCTTGCAGCGCTTCCGGTGTGATCGCAAAGCCCCAGCTGGTGACAACCTGCGCCACCGAAGCGACGTCACTGCCGACGACTGCGGCCGGGCTGTTCATGGCGAAGTACACGCCCGGCTCGATCACCGAAGCGGCAACCATGGCCATGATCGCCACGAACGATTCCATCAGCATGCCGCCGTAACCGATGTAGCGGGCGTTGGTTTCGTTATCCAGCAGCTTAGGCGTTGTGCCCGACGAGATCAGCGCGTGGAAACCCGATACCGCGCCGCAGGCGATGGTGATGAACAGGAACGGGAACAGACCGCCCTTCCACACCGGCCCGGTGCCGTCGACGAACTGGGTCAATGCCGGCATTTTCAGCTCGGGCATGGTGATCAGGATGCCGATCGCCAGGGCGACGATGGTGCCGATCTTGAGGAAGGTCGACAGGTAGTCGCGTGGCGCGAGAATCAGCCAGACCGGCAGCGATGCAGCGACGAAACCATAGCCGACCAGCATCCAGGTAATCTGCACACCGGTGAAGGTAAAGGCTTTGGCCCATACCGGATCGGCAGCGATCTGCCCGCCCAGCCAGATCGAACCGAGCAGCAGCAACACACCGACCACGGAGATTTCGCCAATGCGGCCCGGGCGGATGTAGCGCATGTAGATGCCCATGAACATCGCGATCGGGATGGTCGCCATCACGGTGAAGATGCCCCACGGGCTCTCGGCCAGGGCCTTGACCACGATCAGCGCCAGCACCGCGAGGATGATGATCATGATCAGGAAGCAGCCGAACAGTGCAATGGTTCCGGGAATCCGGCCCATTTCTTCACGCACCATATCGCCCAGGGAACGGCCGTTGCGTCGGGTCGACATGAACAGGACCATGAAGTCCTGCACCGCGCCCGCCAGCACCACACCGGCTATCAGCCAGAGTGTGCCGGGCAGATACCCCATCTGCGCCGCCAGCACCGGACCGACCAGTGGCCCCGCGCCAGCGATGGCCGCGAAGTGGTGACCGAAAAGAATGTGTTTGTTGGTCGGCACATAGTCCAGACCATCATTGTTGAGCACGGCGGGGGTGGCCCGACGCGGATCCAGTTGCATCACGTTGTTGGCGATGAACAGACTGTAGTAACGGTACGCAACCAGATAAATGGCCACGGCAGCGACCACAATCCACAAGGCGTTGATCGCCTCGCCGCGGCGCAATGCCACTACGCCAAGGGCGCACGCTCCTACGATTGCCAGCACGAGCCAGGGTAAGTGGCGCAGCAGGCT
>NZ_RCOA01000042.1:0-91704 GCF_004307585.1 Pseudomonas sp. Sample_20
TTTCTGTACGATCAAAGCCATTTCAAAGCCGCCTCTGCCCATGAAGGGCGCCCAATAATCTTTCGAACAGTCGCCGGGCCCGCCACTAGACAGCGGGGCCGGCGAGCCGTCTTATAAAGCCTGCTCGACGAATGGAACGGTCAGCGCCAGCGCGCCATCCAGCGCAGCGGCATCGACACCGCCGCCCTGCGCCATGTCCGGACGACCACCGCCCTTCCCGCCCACTGCCGCAGCAGCCTGTTTCATCAAATCACCGGCTTTGAGTTGGCCAGTCAGGTCCTTGGTTACGCCTGCAACCAGTACGACCTTTTCCTCATGGACACCGCCGAGCAGGATCACTGCGCGGCCGAGTTTGTTTTTCAGCTGATCGACCAGCGCCAGCAGCGCTTTGCCATCCTGACCGTCCAGACGGGCGGCCAACACCTTCACATCCTTGACGTCCACCGCCGAGGCCGACAGATCGTCGCCCGCCGCGCTGGCTGCCTTGGCCTGCAACTGCTCGAGTTGTTTCTCCAGCAGACGGTTGCGCTCCAGTACCGCCGAGAGCTTGTCGATCAGGTTGTCGCGGCTGCCCTTGACCAGGCTGGCCGCTTCCTTGAGTTGTTCTTCCGCCGCGTTCAAGTAGGCCAGCGCCGCAGCACCGGTGACTGCCTCGATACGACGCACGCCCGATGCCACACCGCCTTCGCTGATGATTTTCAGCAGGCCGATGTCGCCGGTACGGTTGGCGTGGATACCGCCGCACAGTTCAACCGAGAAGTCGCCCATGCTCAGCACGCGCACGCTGTCGCCGTACTTCTCGCCGAACAGCGCCATGGCGCCTTTGTTCTTCGCGGTTTCGATGTCGGTTTCTTCGGTTTCAACGGCGGAGTTCTTGCGAATCTCGGCGTTGACGATGTCTTCCAGCTGCTTGATCTGTTCTGGCTTGATCGCTTCGAAGTGGCTGAAGTCGAAACGCAGGCGCTGACTGTCGACCAGCGAACCTTTCTGCTGCACATGCTCACCGAGCACCTGACGCAGCGCGGCGTGCAGCAAGTGAGTGGCCGAGTGGTTCAGCGCGGTGGCGTGACGCACTTCGGCGTCGACGTGGGTTTCCACCGGCGCGCCAATGGTCAGGCTGCCCGAGGCCAGCACGCCGTGGTGCAGGAATGCGCCGCCGGTCTTGGTGGTGTCGCGCACGTCGAAGCGGCTGCTGCCGGCCTGAATGAAACCGCAGTCGCCGATCTGGCCACCGGATTCGGCGTAGAACGGCGTCTGGTTGAGCACGATTACGCCTTCCTGACCTTCGCTCAGCACGTCGACCGACTGGCCATCCTTATAGATGGCAACGATTTTCGCCGAGCCGCTGGTGGCGACGTAACCGGTGAACTCGGTGGCCACGTCGACCTTGACCAGGGTGTTGTAGTCCAGACCGAACGAGCTGGCCGAACGCGCGCGAACACGCTGCGCTTCCATTTCGCGCTCGAAGCCGGCTTCGTCGACGGTCAGGCCGCGTTCGCGGGCGATGTCGGCGGTCAGGTCCATCGGGAAACCGTAGGTGTCGTAGAGTTTGAACACCACGTCGCCTGGCACCACGGTGCCTTTGAGCTCGGCCAGATCCTGCTCGAGGATTTTCAGGCCGTGCTCCAGGGTCTTGGAGAACTGCTCTTCTTCAGCCTTGAGCACGCGCTCGATGTTGCTTTGCTGCTTCTGCAGTTCCGGGAACGCTTCGCCCATTTCGGCGACCAGCGCCGCGACGATCTTGTAGAAGAAGCTGCCGCTGGCGCCGAGCTTGTTGCCGTGACGGCAGGCGCGACGGATGATCCGGCGCAGTACGTAACCGCGACCTTCGTTGGACGGCAGCACGCCATCGGCAATCAGGAAACCGCAGGAACGGATGTGGTCGGAGACGACTTTGAGCGACGACTGATCGCCGTTTTCGCAGCCGATCGCTTCAGCCGAAGCCTTGAGCAGGTTCTTGAACAGGTCGATGTCGTAGTTGGAGTTGACGTGCTGCATCACCGCACTGATCCGCTCCAGGCCCATGCCGGTGTCCACCGACGGCGCAGGCAACGGATGCAACACGCCATCGGCGGTGCGGTTGAACTGCATGAACACGTTGTTCCAGATTTCGATGTAGCGGTCGCCATCTTCTTCCGGCGAGCCCGGCGGGCCGCCCCAGATGTGCTCGCCGTGGTCGTAGAAAATCTCGGTGCACGGGCCGCACGGGCCGGTATCGCCCATGGTCCAAAAGTTGTCGGAGGCGTACGGCGCACCCTTGTTGTCGCCGATGCGGATCATGCGCTCGGCCGGCACGCCGATTTTCTGTGTCCAGATGTCATACGCTTCGTCGTCGGTGGCGTAGACAGTGACCCAGAGCTTTTCCTTCGGCAGCTTCAGCACGCCAGTCAGGAAGGTCCAGGCAAAGGTGATCGCGTCGTGCTTGAAGTAGTCGCCGAAGCTGAAGTTACCGAGCATTTCGAAGAACGTGTGGTGACGCGCGGTATAACCGACGTTTTCCAGGTCACTGTTCTTGCCGCCGGCGCGCACGCATTTCTGGCTGCTGGTGGCACGGGTGTACGCACGTTTTTCCTGGCCCAGGAAGCAGTCCTTGAACTGGTTCATCCCCGCGTTGGTGAACAGCAGGGTTGGGTCGTTGCCCGGAATCAAAGAGCTGGAGGCTACACGGGTGTGGCCTTGCTCTTCGAAGAAGCGAAGGAAGGCTTCACGGATTTCTGCGCTTTTCATTAGGTTCTTCCACGGAGGCTGCGGCCAAAGGCCTGTTCGAAACGTCATGAGACGAAGCGACGGCAAAGGGCCGCATTATATCGGCCCTGCGCGCGGGGTACAGCGTGTTTATACGATAGAAACGGTCAATTGGACGGCTGACGCTGTCACTTGCGTGAAAACTCGACGAATGTCGCGATCACTTGCTCGATTTGCGCGCGGCTGACGTCCATGTGCGTGACCATGCGCAAGCGCGCAGCGGCGCTGAGCCTGATCCCGCGTTCGCCGGCAAAGTCCTTGAGTGCTGCGGCCCTGTCGCCCATTTGCACATAAACCATGTTGGTTTGCACGGGTTCGACGACGAAACCGGCCTCACGCAGACCCTCGGCGAGCAACTGCGCGTTGGCATGGTCATCCGCCAGCCGTTCGACGTGATGATCCAGCGCGTACAGGCCAGCCGCCGCGAGCAACCCGGCCTGACGCATGCCGCCACCGACCATTTTGCGCAAACGCCGCGCTTTGCCGATCAGTTGCTCGGAACCGCACAGCACCGAGCCGACCGGCGCGCCGAGGCCTTTGGACAGGCACACCGACACCGAATCGAAGTGCTGGGTGATCTCCCGGGCATCGACGCCAAGCTTGACCGCCGCGTTGTACAAACGCGCCCCGTCCAGGTGCAATTGCAGGCCATGCTCCTGCGTAAAGCGTCGCGCGCGCGCCAGATATTCCAGCGGCAGCACTTTGCCCTGCATGGTGTTTTCCAGCGCCAGCAAACGCGTGCGTGCGAAATGGAAATCGTCCGGTTTGATCGCGGCGGCGACCTGATCCAGATCCAGCGAACCGTCGGCCTGCACCTCCAGCGGCTGCGGCTGAATCGAGCCGAGCACCGCCGCCCCGCCACCTTCGTACTTATAGGTGTGCGCCTGTTGACCGACGATGTACTCATCGCCACGCTCGCAGTGCGCCATCAGGCCGAGCAGGTTGCTCATGGTCCCGGTCGGCACGAATAGCGCGGCGGCAAAGCCCAGGCGTTTGGCCAGTTCGGCCTCGAGGTGATTGACCGTCGGATCTTCGCCATACACATCGTCACCGGTATCGGCTGCGGTCATCGCATCGAGCATGGCGGGAGTCGGTTGGGTGACGGTGTCGCTGCGAAGATCGATAACGCTCATGAACCTGGCCTCTGGTCAGATGGGGAAAGCCCTTTGTGAAGTGGGATTACTGCGGTCATGGCGCGGATTAATCAAGCCTTGAAGAAGGAAAAATTACCGTCCTCAGGAAAAAGCACAATCCATGTGGGAGCGAGCCTGCTCGCGAAAGAGCAGTAACAGGCAGCATATTCGTTGAATGTGAAGCCGCTTTCGCGAGCAAGCTCGCTCCCACAGGTTCTGTGCAGGACCGAAAAATATGTGTTACAAACTGCGCGCTGCCCGAGATTGGGCGGCACAAACGTTCTCAGGGCGGGGTGCAATTCCCCACCGGCGGTAATTGCGCGCAATGCGCATAGCCCGCGAGCGCTTGGCGTTGCACACGGCTTGAGTCGGGTGCGTCGGCAAGGTCAGCAGACCCGGTGTGATCCCGGGGCCGACGGTCATAGTCCGGATGAAGAGAGAACGGGATCGACGCCAAAGGGCCGTCCGCGTGCATCCGTGCCTGCGTTCGCACCCTTGCATCCCTTTCGATTCATAACGCCCTGTTTTTCACACAAACAGGAGTCAGAACATGCAACCCACCGCTATCGACAGCAAAAGCAAACACCCACAGGGCGAGCGCGTCGCGTTCATCCAGGCCTGCTGGCACAAGGAAATCGTCGACCAGAGCCGTAAAGGCTTCGTCGCTGAAATGCTGGTGCAGGGTTATCAGGAGTCGGACATCGATTTCTTCGAAGTCGGCGGCGCCTTTGAAATGCCGCTGCACGCCAAGCTGTTGGCCAAGTCCGGCCGTTACGCCGGCATCGTCGCCGCCGCCCTGGTGGTGGACGGCGGCATTTACCGTCACGAGTTCGTTGCGCAATCAGTGGTCAGCGGCCTGATGCAGGTGCAGCTGGAAACCGAAGTGCCGGTGTTCTCGGTGTCGCTCACCCCGCACCACTTCCACTCGGGCGAAGAGCATCAGAAGTTCTTCTTCGAACACTTTGTGCACAAGGGTCAGGAAGCAGCGCGGACTTGCGCCGATACGTTGCAGAAGATTCGCGCGTTGCGTCGCACCGAGCCGCGCGCTGTAGCGGTCTGATCCTTACATGATCGTTCCCACGCTCTGCGTGGGAATGCCTCAATGGACGCTCTGCGTCCGCTGTTGGGACGCGGAGCGTCCCGGGCTGCATTCCTTTGCTGCGCGTGGGAACGATCACACGGGATGTGGTGAACTCAGGCGAGGTTTTCGTCAGTGGCCGGGACGATCAGAATGCCGGCGCGCAAGCCATTCTTGACCTTGGGATTGGGGAAAATGATCCGCGCGCCCTGCTCTTCGATCACCCAGCGGGTATTGGCCAGGTCTTCGGCCAGCACATAACCCGGTTCCAGCTCGGAAAAGTTCTCGATGTCCGCCGGCAGGTTCAAGCGGAACGCATCGCTGTGCTTGATGATTTCCCGCGCCACGCTGAACAACTGCAAGCCGTCCAGCCCTGCTTCTGTCTCCGGCTCAGTGCCTTCGATGATCTGCTTCAGACGGGTTTCCAGCAGTGAGACGTTGACGCCATCGTTCTGCCCGAACGGCCGCGCCTTGCCCAGTTCCAGGGTGAAAGCCTCGGCGTCGAGTTTGTCGTAGGTGTACGAACTGAAGACGATGGATGGCTTGTTCTGCAACAGCACTGCTTCCATGCCGGCGGCGCGCAGGCGCGCCAGTTCGCGACGGGAATGCTGGCGCCCTTTCTTCCACGGGTACAAGGCGAACTGTTCGATCTTCGAACCGCGAATCGCGGTGTGCAGGTCGTAGTGCAGACGCTGGCGCTCGGGCTTGCTGAAGAAACTCGCCGCCAGCCGTTCCAGCTCACAGGCGCGCAACGCTTCCGAGCCGCTGCTTTGTTCGTGGCGACCGTTGAACAGTCGATTGACATCCTGCTCGACGAAACGCTCGCCCTTGCGAATCGCTTCCGGGTTGCCGAACAGGAACAGAATGCGTGCGCGCGGCTTGAGATCGCCGCGTGCGATGTCGTGCAGCAGCCGATCAAGCAACTCGATCGGTGCCGTTTCGTTGCCATGGATGCCGGCCGACAGCAGCAGGTCCAGGCCATTGTCGCGCGCTTCCGGGGGCCGGACTTCCAGCGCCCCTTCGCTCAACCAGCGCATGCGCACGCCTTCGACAGTCAGTTGAGTCTTCTCCGCCGGTTCGCGGCCGGCGAGGGTCAGTTCAAGCAGTTTGCCGAGGGCGAGCATAGAGCGGTTTCCTTAGTGGTCGTGGTTGCAATCCGGGCCGTGTACGTGATCCTCGTCAGCGCCGAGGTCAGCCGGTTCCATTTCCAGTTGCAGACTTACCAGATTAGTCGCCAATGGGCGCAGCAGCAGGTTGGCGTACTCTTCGTCACCTTCCTCGACGTCCACGCCGATCAGCAGCTGGCCACGGCCGTCCTGCTGGATCCACAGCTCTTTGCCTTGCCACATGACCGCAACGCGGGTGCACGAGGTTTGCAATTGCGTGCCGTCGGTGTCTTCAAGGATCAGCTGCAGGGAATCGCTCATGTTTTTACTCTCTTGGGGTGACACGCCGCGCGCCGCGTTCAGGCAGCGCGCCGGCGATCAATTGATCTGGAAGGGATAAACCGCGCCCAGTTTAAGGATTTGCGTCAGTTCATCCAGTGCCGTCCGGCATTCAAGCAGCAACTGCGGGTCCGCCAGATCGGTTTCGCTCAGGCGGTCGCGGTAGTGCTTTTCAACCCATGCGGTCAACGAACCGTATAACGGGGCCGTCATGATAACGCCTGGGTTGACTGCCGCCAGTTCGGTTTCATTCAGCGCCACGCGCAGACGCAGACACGCCGGGCCACCGCCGTTCTGCATGCTTTGCTTGAGATCAAAGACCTTCACTTCGCGGATCAGCCCGCCGGAACTGGTCAGGCTTTGCAGATAAGCCCAGACGCGTTCGTTGGCCTGGCATTCCTGCGGCACGATCAGCAGCATCGAGCCATCGGCACGCGAGAGCAACTGGCTGTTGAACAGGTAGGAACGCACCGCGTCATCCACGGTGACCGCCGAACGCGGCACGCAAACGGACTGGAAGTTACCGCCGACCTTGGCCAGTTTGCCTTGCAGCTCGGCAAGCATCTTGTCGGTCTCGAGGAACGCGTCCTCGTGATAGAACAGCACTTCACCGTTGCCCACGGCGATCACGTCGTTGTGGAACACGCCCTGATCGATAACGTTGGGGTTCTGCTGCGCGTAGACCACGCCTTCGTCACGCAGACCGTGCAGACGCGCGACGGCTTGCGAGGCTTCGAGGGTCTGGCGTGCAGGGTATTTCTGCGGCGCCGGGAAACGGTTGTCGAACGCACTGCGGCCGAACACGAAAAACTCGACGCCCGCTTCGCCGTACTCACGGCAGAAACGCGTGTGGTTGGCCGCGCCTTCGTCGCCGAACTGCGCCACTGCCGGCAAAGCGGCGTGATGGGCGAAGTGCTGTTGATTGGCGAACATCGCGCCGAGCACGCGGCTGGTGGTCGGGTGTTCGATGCTGCGGTGGTATTTGCAATTGAGGTTGGCGGCGGTGAAGTGCACACGGCCGTCAGCGGTGTCGGCACTCGGGCTGACCGTGGCGGCGTTGGCCACCCACATGCTCGACGCCGAGCAACTGGCGACCAGCAGCGGCATCGCTTCCTTGGCGGCGCGCTCGATCACCTGCGCGTCAGTGCCGCTGAAGCCCAGACGACGCAGCGCCGCCACATCAGGACGTTCCTGCGGGGCCAGCACGCCTTGCTGAAAGCCCATGTCCATCAGCGCTTTCATTTTTGCCAGACCTTGCAGCGCCGCTTCCTTCGGATTCGAGGATTGCTGACTGTTGCTCTGCGAGGCGACGTTGCCGTAGGACAGACCACCGTAGTTATGGGTCGGCCCCACTAGACCGTCAAAATTGACTTCATAGGATTTCATCAGCGAGGCTCCACGAGAATCTGTTGTTATAGGCTTCAGTAACTATTCTTTAAGACCGCAGTGCGGCCTTCGCGAGCAGGCTCGCTCCCACACTGGAATGCATTTCCCTGTGGGAGCGAGCCTGCTCGCGAATGGGCGCTACGCCATTTTCACGCCGGGTGTCAGCGAGGCAGGCAACACCAGGCTCGGGGTTTCCAGCGACGCCACCGGGTACGCGCAGTAGTCCGCTGCGTAATAGGCGCTGGCGCGGTGGTTGCCCGAGGCGCCGACGCCGCCGAACGGCGCGCTGCTCGCGGCGCCGGTCAGCTGTTTGTTCCAGTTGACGATGCCGGCGCGGCTTTCCAGCCAGAACTGCTGATAACGCGCTTCAGAATCGGAGAGCAAACCGGCGGCCAGTCCATAAGCGGTGTTGTTGGCTTCAGTGATCGCGGCGCCGAAATCGGCATAGCGGATCACTTGCAGCAACGGCCCGAACAGTTCTTCGTCCGGACGCTCGGCCACGGCCGTCACATCGACGATGCCCGGGGTCAGCAAGGCCGACTGCGCTTGTGGCTGAGTCATTTCCAGCAGCGCCACCGCGCCGTTGGCCAGCAGTTGTTCCTGCGCATTCATCAGCGCTTTGGCCGCGCCGAGGGAAATCACCGAGCCCATGAACGGTGCCGGTTGCTGATCGAAGGCACCGACTTCAATGGTCGAACTGACTTCAACCAGTCGCTTGAGCAGGCTGTCGCCCCACGCACCTTGCGGCACCAGCAGACGCCGGGCGCAGGTGCAGCGCTGGCCGGCGGAAATGAACGCCGACTGAATGATGGTGTACACCGCCGCGTCCAGATCAGCGACCTGATCGACCAACAGCGGGTTGTTGCCGCCCATCTCCAGCGCCAGAATCTTGTCCGGACGCCCGGCGAATTGCTGGTGCAGGTGATTGCCGGTGCGGCTCGAACCGGTGAAGAACAGACCGTCGATACCCGGGTTCGCCGCCAGCGCGATACCGGTTTCCCGCGCGCCTTGCAGCAGGTTCAACACGCCTGCCGGCAGACCGGCTTCGATCCAGCACTTGACCGTCAGCTCGGCGACTTTCGGCGTCAGTTCGCTGGGCTTGAACAGCACGCTGTTACCGGCCAGCAGCGCGGGGACGATATGACCGTTAGGCAGGTGACCGGGGAAGTTGTAAGGACCAAACACCGCAACCACGCCGTGGGGCTTGTGGCGCAATACGGCGGTGGCGTCGCCCAGCGGGCCGCTCTTCTCGCCGGTGCGCTCGCGGTAGCTCTGCACCGAAATCGCAATCTTGTTGACCATGCTGGTCACTTCAGTCGCAGCTTCCCACAGCGGTTTGCCGGTTTCTTCGCCGATGGTGCGAGCCAGTTCGTCAGCGTGGTTTTTCAACGCAGCAGCAAAAGCTTCGAGGACGCTGATGCGCTCCTCGAGGGTGCGACGTGCCCACTGAGGAAATGCCTGGCGAGCAGCCTGAACCGCCGATTCGACCTGCGCGGCAGTGGCGCCCTCGCCCGCCCACAGCACTTGTTGGGTCACCGGGTTCAGCGATTGAAAGGCCTCGCCCTGACCGGCCAGCCACTCACCTGCGATGTATAGCGAATTCATTATTTCGACTCCCGTGCAGCGGACAGCGCCACGGCGCGAACCTGATCGCCGGCGCTGAGTTGAAGACGTTTCGCGGTCTGCGGATCGACCACCAGGGTGCCCGCAGCCAGTCGCGCTGGCGCAGCCGTGATGCGGCAATCCTCGCGCTTGCGGTTGTGGATGATGAACGGCGTGGCGTCATCGCCCGGCGTGCCGACGGCCAGCACCAGCGCTTCGCTGTCACGCACCGCTCGGATCTTGCTGGTTTCGCATTCGATGGCCGGGCCGGCGTCGAAGATGTCGACGTAACCCTGATAGCTGAAACCTTCGCTCTTGAGCATGGCCAGTGCCGGCTCGGTATCCGGGTGCACCTGGCCGATGACGTTGCGCGCGTCCGGCGAAAGGAAGCAGGTGTACAGCGGGAATTTCGGCATCAGTTCGGCGATGAACGCCTTGTTGCCGACGCCGGTCAGGTAATCGGCCTGGCTGAATTCCATCTTGAAGAAATGGCGGCCGAGGCTTTCCCAGAACGGCGAGCGCCCGGCGTCATCGGACACACCGCGCATTTCGGCGATGATCTTGTTGCCGAACAGCTCCGGGAACTCAGCGATGAACAGCATGCGCGCCTTGGACAGCATCCGGCCGTTGAGGCCGTTGCGGTAATCGGCGTGCAGGAACAGCGAGCACAGCTCGGAATTACCGGTCAGGTCGTTGGCCAGAAACAGCGTCGGGATTTCGCGGTAGATGTTCAGCTCTTGCGAAGCGCTGACCGTCAGACCGACGCGGAAGTTGTACCAGGGCTCACGCAGGCCGACCGCACCGGCGATGGCGGAAATCCCCACCACGCGGCCGTCATCGTCTTCGAGCACGAACAGATAGTCGGCATCGCCACGCCCGGCTTCGCCGCGAAAGGTCTTCTCGGCCCAGCCGACCCGGTGGGTCAGGCGCTCTTCGTTGGCCGGCAAGGTAGTCAGGCCGGTGCCGGTGCTGCGGGCCAGGTCGATCAGCGCGTATAAATCGCTGCTGCGTACGGGACGAACAATCATGCTATCTCCTCAAACGGGCCGCTCGCGCCACCCGTGAAACTCGCTAAGGCGTTAAACCGCCACCAGGCGCACGCTGGCACCTTCACCGACGCCCAGGGCTTCGGCTGCTTCCATATCCAGCGTCACCGGTTTGCCCGGCGCGTAATCCAGCTCCAGCAACACCGCGCGGTAATCCTGCAACTGCGCGTTGGCTACCAGGTACTGGCGTCCAGCGCCTTTGACCGGTTCGCCGATTTTCACCGGCACCACGCGGCTCTGGGCGATCGAACGGATCCCGGAAACCCGCGCATGCAGTGTCGGGCCGCCGTCGAAGATGTCGATGTAGTGATCAGTCTCGAAACCTTCGCGCATCAGGATGTCGAAAGTGATCTGCGCACGCGGGTGCACCTGGCCCATCGCCTCTTGGGCGGAATCCGGCAGCAGCGGCACGTAGATCGGGTAATGCGGCATCAGCTCGGCGAGGAAGGTGCGGCTTTTCAGCCCGCACAGGCGCTCGGCCTCGGCGTAGTTGAGGTCAAAGAAGTTACGCCCGATCGCATCCCAGAACGGCGAGTCGCCATTCTCGTCGCTGTAACCGACGATCTCGGTCACCACCGAATCGGCAAAACGCTCCGGGTGGCTGGCGACGAACAGCAGACGGCCACGGGAATTGAGCTCGGCCCACGGCGATCCGACCAGCTCGCGCTGCACGTAGAAACTGGTCAGCAAGCTGTTGCCGGTCAGGTCGTGGCACTGCGAAAGCACGTGGATCTTGTTGTGGATCTTCAGCTCGCGGGAGGCGTGGACGAAAGTCTCGTTGCGGAAGCTGTAGAACGGCTCCGAATAACCGGCCGAAGCGACGATGGCCGAGCAGCCGACCAGTTTGCCGGTGCTTGAGTCTTCGAGGACAAAGAAGTAACTCTCTTCACCGTTGAAGCTCACTTCGGCGGCAAACGAAGCTTCGCTCGCGGCGATCTTGTCGCTCAGACGTTCCACGTCATCCGGCAAGGAAGTGACACCAATCGGGCTGTCCGCAGCCAGACGCTGTACCTCGCCCAGGTCAGCCATTTGCGCGGGGCGCATCACCAGCATGGTGTCACTCCTTTCTCTTCAATATTCACAGAAAAAACCGGGCCCACATAAAGATCGATGCAGGAATGGGACTTGTGGCGAGGGGATTTATCCCCGCTGGGGGGCGAAGCACCCCCAAAAATCTGGGGCCGCTGCGCAGCCCATCGGGGATAAATCCCCTCACCACAGGTTCAATCCAACAGGTGAATGTGCCCGGTATCAAAAATTGGTTCGGCGCCGGAAAAACTCCAGGCGCCGAAAAGTCCATCAGGCTTGCGTCAACTTCGCTGCGGCACGTTCGAAGCGGTCGAGACCGGCGTCGATATCGGCGTCTTCCACCACCAGGCTCGGGGCGAAACGGATCACGTCCGGACCTGCCTGGAGAATCATCAGGCCTTCCTGTTCGGCGGCGTTGAAGATGTCCTTGGCCTTGCCTTTCCAGGCGTCGCTCAGCACGCAACCGATCAGCAAACCGAGACCACGCACCTGAGTGAACAGGCCGTATTTCTCGCCGATCTGTTGCAGGCGAGTCTTGAACTTGTCGTGCTTGGCGTTCACGCCGTTCAACACTTCAGGAGTGTTGACAACGTCGATCACCGCTTCGGCGACGGCGCAGGCCAGCGGGTTGCCGCCGTAGGTGGTGCCGTGGGTGCCGACGACCAGATGTTTGGCCAGCGCTTCGGTGGTCATCATTGCCGCGATCGGGAAACCGCCGCCCAGGCTTTTGGCGCTGGTGAGGATGTCGGGGGTCACGCCGTAATGCTGGTAGGCGAACAGCTTGCCGCTGCGGCCCATGCCGGTCTGCACTTCGTCGAACACCAGCAGGGCGTTGTTCGCGTCGCACAGTTCGCGGGCACCTTGCAGGTAAGCCAGCTCGGCCGGCAGTACGCCGCCCTCGCCCTGGATCGGCTCGAGCACGACCGCGCAGGTCTTCTCGGACACCGCGGCTTTCAGTGCGGCCAGATCGTTGTAGGGAACGTGGGTGATGCCAGTGATTTTCGGGCCGAAACCGTCGGAGTACTTCGACTGGCCACCGACGTTGACGGTGAACAGGGTACGGCCGTGGAAGCTGTTCAGCGCGGCGATGATTTCGTATTTCTCGGTGCCGAAACGGTCGAATGCGACGCGACGGGCCAGCTTGAATGCGGCCTCGTTGGCTTCGGCGCCGGAGTTGCAGAAGAACACGCGCTCGGCAAACGTGGCGTCGATCAGCTTGTGCGCCAGACGCAGGGCCGGTTCGTTGGTGAACACGTTGGACACGTGCCACAGCTTGTTCGCCTGTTCGGTCAACGCACCGACCAGCGCCGGATGCGCGTGACCCAGGACGTTGACGGCAATCCCGCCGGCGAAGTCGATCAGCTCGCGGCCGGCCTGATCCCAGACCCGGGAACCGGCGCCACGCACCGGAATGAAAGCGGCAGGCGCGTAGTTGGGAACCATTACCTGGTCGAAATCGGCGCGTTGTACCGCAGCGTGCTCAACGGACATCGGAGTCTCCTGAAGAGGAACACCCGCCTGGAACTGGCGAGCGATGAGGGGATTGTAAGGACAGTTGGGTGCCCGGCCTTGTCGCCAAGCGACAACTTCTTATAGCGCAAACCCCGGATTTTCCCGGGTTTACGGCAATGCGACATATAGCGTCGCAAAGGCGCAGTTTACCGGGCGCGGCCGATTTGCGGCAGGCCGCGCAGGATACCAAGTCAGCCCCCACGGCAGAGACATAAATATCTACCGCACGGTGGTCGCTTGCTGCTGATTTGCTGAGGGTTCTTCCCAACGCCAAGGAATGGCCATGCATTTGTCTGAAGCACCCCCATCAGCAAGCCCGGATGCCGCACATGACGCGCAACATGCGGACGAACATTACCAACCACTGAAAAACGCGATTCCCGCCTGGCTGGGCGACACCTCAGCCACTCGGCGAGAAGCACTGAAAAGCAGCCTCCCGCAACAGCCGGCCGCGCTCAAGAACGCGCCAGCCGAACAGCACGCGCTGATGAAAAGCCTTGGGGCGGCGCATATCAGCGCCCAGAGCCGGGTCGATAAAAGCCTGGAGCACTTGCAGGACGCTGCGGCCTTCGCCGAGCCCCTGCTCAAGGCCGAGCTGAAAAGCTGCTTCGATCTGGAACTGGATGTCAGAAACACCTACGTGCGCCTGTACATTCCCGCCACCACCCCGTGGTTTCCGATCCGCACCGGCGCCCGAGCCTGGTCCGCGTCACTGCTTGAGGCTGCGCTGCATAACTTCGAAGACAGGGAAACCGAAGACAACGCCTTCGAAGCCGAGTCGACATTCACCAGCGCCCCCTCGGCCACAGGACAGTTTGAAACCCTGCCCGAGATCAAGGCGAAACTGAGCATTTCCGCTTTCACAAAACTGTGCCGTCGACTGGATATCGGCGCGAAATACAAAGCCAGTCTGGAAGACAATCTGGGCTATTCCGATCCGATGGTCGCGTCGGTCTTGCGCGGCAAAATCGACGCCAGCCAGAAGGCCGCGATGAAGTCTGCCCTGCAATGGGCGCGGATGAACCGCGATGTCTCGGAAAACGCGTTACGCACGATCGAGGCCATGCTCGACGGCGTGAAAGGCCTGCATGTGCATGGCGCGCCGCTGCTGTGTCATGACATGACGATGCTTTGCGCACCGCTGACCGGCATCGTGGTATTCGCCCCGGACCTGTACATGACGCGCAATGCCGCGCGCGTCGTCGCCTACGTCCCGGATGACCCCGAACATCCGTTCAAGGAGTACGCCTCGCCGTTGGAAATGGTTGTGGAACTGACGCGCCAGTTGCGCTCCAGGGACTATCAGCAATTCTTCAGCCGCTTCGTCAACCACGACCAGCGCGGTTTCTTCTTCAGCACCCTCAACAGCCGGCTGAGTGAAATCCGCTGGCATCCGCACGAACCCGGCGACCCGCTGCCGGCGTGGCGCGAAGCCCCGGTGGAGCGGCCCGATCTGCAGACTGCGCTGACGCCGTTTTACGACGATGTCTGGCAACACCTGTACCAGGCAAAGCTGAACAAGATTTTCAATGACGCCCGAACCATTGCCGTACCGACTGCCCTGGTTGATCAAAGGGCGCGCTGGGCATTCTGGGATTCGCTGGTCAACATCCTCTCTTCCATCGCCCAGACCGCCGCGATGATCGTCGCGCCCTTCGTGCCGGTGCTCGGTGAAGCGATGATGGCGTACATGGCCTATCAGATGCTCGATGAAGTATTCGAAGGCATTGTCGAGTGGGCGCAGGGGCGCACGACCGAAGCGGTCGAACACCTGATGGGGACCGTGGAATCGATGATCCAGTTGGGCATGTTCGCCGTCGGCGGTGCGATTGGCGCGGCCGAGTTTCGCAAGGTATTGCCCAAGGAAATCGTAGCGTTCATCGACCGCTTCAAACCGGTACAACTGGCCAATGGTGACACCCGCTATTGGCAACCGGATCTCGAACGCTACAAACATCCGCAGCGCCCGACTGCCGATTCGCAACCCGATGCGCTGGGTCTGCATACCCATGAAGACAAGCGCCTGCTGCCCCTGGAGGACGCGCACTTTGCAGTCACGGAAAGTCAGGTGCCAGGGCAGTACCGCATCGAACATCCGAGTCGCCCCGACGCATACCAGCCGGTGCTGCGCCACAACGGCGAAGGTGCCTGGCACACTGAACTCGAGCAACCGCTGGAGTGGGATGGCGCAACCGCGCTGCGCCGTATCGGCCCTGCGGTCGAGAGCTTGTCCGCGAGCGAGCGCGAAACCGTCCTGCAGATCAGCGGAACCAGCGAAGACGCGCTGCGCAAAATGCATGTCGAGCAGGAAAAGGTCCCGCCGCTGCTGGCCGACAGTATCCAGCGCTTCAAGCTTGATCAGCAGTTGCAACGCTTCATCGACCAGCTCGACAGCGATGACGCCGAAGTTTTTTTGCGCGCCGACCCGGCCATGCAACTGCAGGTGCTCAGCGAATACGGTCGCTGGCCAGGCGACAAATGCCTGCGTCTGCTTGATCGCCAAGGCCAGCAACTGTGGCAATCGTCTGCCGACACAACCCTGCCCGTGACCGAACTGCGCCAGGGCGAACTGATCGGTGGCGACGTGCTCAAAACCCTGCTCCAAACCCTCGACGAGACGCAGATCAAAGCCTTGCTGGACGAGCCCTTCGCAGGACCGACGCCGTCCATCGAGGTCCGCAGCCAGAACCTGCGCAAGCAAGTGGCTGACCTCGCCAGACGCAACACAAGCGCGCTGTTCGAGTCGCGCTATCAAACCCTTCAGCACCTCGACGACCCGCTGGCGGCACGACTCAAGACTCACCCTCCACAATTGCCGGCCAGCATTACCCGCGAACTGCTCGATACCGCGACCGGCAGCGAACTGCTGCAGATCAGCGAAGGACAATTGCCCGCGCGCCAACAGGCGCTCATGCAGATGGCCAGTGACGAGGTGCGCGTCACCCGCGCGTATGAAGGCCTTGAGCTGGCCTCGGTGAGCAACCCCGACTCTGACTCTCTGGCGCTGCACAGCCTCAAACTGCTGCCGGGCTGGAGTGGCGATGTGCGCATCGAGATCCGTGACGGGCGCTACGAGGGCGCATTACTGGACACCATCGGCCGTGACGATGCGCCTGCACACAAGGTGCTGGTTCGCCGCGACGATGGCCAATATCAACCTTATGACGATCGTGGGCAGCAGCTGCACTCACTCACTGATTTCTATTCCAGCCTGTTGTACGCATTGCCCGACAGCGAGCGCCAGAGCCTGGACCTGCGCATTGGTCAGAATCAGGCGCTGAAGGCGGCCATTCGCGAACGTACGCTCGCGCGCCACGAGTGGCGTGAAATGATTGTCGATACGCCGTCACGAGCGCCGACTGTCGACACCCTGCGCCTGCTCGGTACCGACGGTTACGCCCATGCTCCGCGTCCGCCGCGTCCCGCTTACCAGCCGCACACCCTCGAAGAAGACATCCGCGTGCTCTATCCACGCATGTCCAATCATGAGATGCGCTTTCTCGCCGAAAGCATGCGCAGGAGTCCAGCAGGCCCGCGCGCAGAGATGCTTCGCTTGCAAAATGACTACTTGCAATTGCAGAACGAGCTGCATGTCTGGGCCAACAATCCGCCCGCCTTGCATCCCGAAACCGGCACGGCGCTGACGCCGCTGGAGAAGCGCGCCGAACTCCAGAATCGCAGGCTGCTCAGGGAGCAATTGCTCAAAGCCTGGAGGCGGGAGCACGTCACGGGTATCAGTCAACAGGGCTTCGCCTCCGGATACGCCTTGCGCCTTACACCGGCGGTGATGGGCGACTTGCCGGTGTTGTCAGCGGACTTCAGCCATATCACCTCGCTCGCCATTGATGGCAGCCCGATGACCACATCTGTCGACAGCTTTCTGCAGTCCTTCAGTCAATTGCAGAATATTGATGCGCGCAACCTCAATCTGCCCAGCCTGCCGCAAGCACTGACTTCAATGCCCTCGCTGCGCGAACTGCGTTTACGCGATTGCCGAGTGAGCCTGACAACGGTCACAGAGTCGGTGCTGGCTTCCTTGCCACAACTTACCCTGCTCGATCTGCAAGGCAACGCGCTGGGCTTGCCGCCGGACCTGCACGCGATGCCTTCGTTGCGCTACGTCAATCTGTCGGACACCGGCATTCATACGGTGCCCGACGATCTGCTGGATCATCCGCGATTGATCTCGGCGCAATTCGATCGCAACCGCATCACGCGGATACCGGAAAAGTTCTTCAACCTGGCCAGCTCCCTCAGCGACGGTTACACCTTTGCAGACAACCCGTTGACCGCGGCCTCTCGGGAACGGGTCAAAGTGTTTTACGAGCACACCGGCAAGCACTTCGGGGTCCGGCCTGTGCAGGAGGATCTGCAGCGCACCATCGCCTTGTTCCCTTCCCTTGACACCGAAGGCGCGACACGGGTTTTGTACCGATTGCCCGGGCCATTGGCCGAGTGCGGTGCACAGTTGTCACGCTGGGAAAATGAGCTCGGCGTTCTGAATCTCGAACTCAGCCAATGGATCAACCAGGCCGCCGTGACTGCCTCCGAATCGGGAGAACGTCTGCCGCTCGAGACGCAGACCCGCGAACTGGATGCCAGGCGAGACTTTGCGCAACAGATCGAACAATTCTGGCGCAGCCCGCCCACGTACCCGCGCCTTGAAGAACTCAGGGCAACGGCGGCCTTCAGTGGCGATATGCCGATACTCAGCACCGGTCTGGAGCGCGTTACCCGGTTGAACCTCGTTGGCAACGCCAATGTCACCGCCGCCCTGCGCTTCGTGGAGTGCTTGCCCAACCTTGCCAAGCTGAAAATGAGCGGCTTCGAACTGGAACCGCTGGCGCTTGGCGAAGCAAAACTGCCTCGGCTGACCGATCTGGAGCTGAAGAATTGTGGCGTGGTCATGACCCCGGAAAACCAGGCTGCGCTGCTGTCACTCACCGCCCTGGACACGCTGGACCTGAGCAACAATCCGCTGGGAACGTTCCCCGACCTGAACCTGTTGCCGGAGTTGTTCCATCTCGACCTGTCCAACTGCGGGTTGACCGACGTTCCCGAAGGACTGAGCAGCCATCCGGGGTTACGAATCGCAGCCCTCTCGGGCAACCGCATCACGCAATTGCCGGAGGCGCTGTTCGACCTCCCCGCCGAGCGCAGTGACGGCATTGACCTTGCCGACAATCCGCTATCGGCAGCAACGCGCGATCAGATCAAAAACTACTTCCGCATCCATCGAAACGACTTTGACGTCCTGGCGCCCGAGCAGGATGTCAGCCTCGCCCGGCAGCTGTTTCCCGGTTTGAACAAGCAGGAGGCCAGCGAGATGATCTACGACTTGCCCGGCAATCTGGGCGACAGCCGCAAACAGCTCCTTGGCTGGAAAGCGGAGCAGCAACAGATGCGCGATGACCTGACCCGCTGGGCCTCGGCAATTCCGTCCGCGCACCCGGTCACAGGCCAGGCCTTGAGCGTAAGCGAGCATCTGGCGCAACGATCCGCACGCTCGGACTTCAAGCAATTGCTGGAGGATTTCTGGAGCGAAAGATCGATGGGAAGCGGCAAGCGCAGCGCATTGTTTGCGGCAGACCTGAAGTTCCTCGGCGAAATGCCGCGCCTGAGTGTCAACTTCGATCACGTGACCAGCCTCAAGCTCACCGGCAACGTGACAACCGCCGGACTGGAGCCGTTCGCTGCCTTGTTCCCGAATCTTCAGACGCTGAAATTGAAAGCCTTCACCCTCTATGACATACCCTCATTCGTCGGCCGCCTGCAGTATCTCAAAGAGCTCAAACTGAATGACTGCGCGCTGACACTGACACCTGCCGGACAGCAAGTACTCGGCACTCTGTCCGAGTTGCGGCTGCTCGATCTGAGCCACAACCCACTGTCAAACGCGCCCGATCTGACAACCCTGCCCAAGGTAACCAACTTTTTACTTGGCCATACCGACCTGACGAGCGTGCCGAAGGGCATCGCCGAGCATCCGCTGCTGCGAGAGCTCTCGCTTGCCAATAACCAGATTACCGAGCTGCCGGACGCTATCTTCAGCCTGAAGCCCGATAAGGCCGACGGCATCTATCTGAACGACAACCCTCTGTCGATAAATGCCCGCGAGCGCGTCAAGTTCTACTACGCGGCACACGGGCGCAACTTCCGCATCAAGCCGCCATCGGCTGACATTGCCATGGCGCAGAGACTGTTCCCACGCCTTGGGGAAAACGCTGCGATCAACATGATTTATCGCCTGCCCGGGACATTACAGACCGGCACGGCGCAACTGATCAGGTGGGAGGGCGAAATCGCCCGCATGATTGGTGATCTCAACGCATGGAGTGAGCGTCTGCCAGTCAACAATCCATCGACAGAACGGCCATGGACTGCGCAGGAAAAAGCCGCAGAACTCGCCGAGAGACAAAAATTCAGCGAAAGCCTCGAACAACTGTGGCGCGGCAGGCGCACCGACAATTCAGCACTACGGTTCAACACCTTCAATGCCAATGCGGCATTTACCGGTGAGTTACCGCAATTGGCCACCGACTTCAGTCACATCACCCATCTCAATCTGCAGGGCAATCCGGCACTGAAGGTTTCCGACGGTTTTCTCACAAGCTTCAGCGGATTGCAGGGCCTGGAACTGCAGGATTTTTCCCTGGGCCGGATGCCGCAAGCGCTGCAAAGCCTGCCGTCGCTGGAAACGCTGATGCTGAGCAAGTGCCAGATCACACTGGATCCTGAAGGACAAGCGGTCTTGTCCACGCTGACCCGCTTGAAATCTCTGGACTTGTATAGCAATCCGCTGCAGGTCACGCCCGATGTGTCGGCACTGCAGAACCTGACGTTCATCGATCTGACCAGCACCGGAATCGATAGCGTTCCTGCCGGCCTGGAACAGCTGCCGCAGCTGGAAGTTGCGTTGCTGAGCGACAACAACATCATCGAAGTGCCGACGGAGCTGACGCGTTATTCCGGTCGCGGCATTGAACTGGGCGCCAACCCGTTGTCGGTTGCTTCCAGAGAACGTGTCAAAGCCGCTTTCCAGGCCAAAGCCGACAATTTCGGTGTCTGGGTCCAACAGGACGACATCGATCTGGCGCAAAGCCTTTACCCATCGCTGTCCGGCTTCGATGCCAACGATCTGGTCTACAAGCTGGCGGGTACGCTGGCCGATGGACGCCTTGAGCTGATGCGCCGCAAAACCGGCCTCACGAGCCTGCTCGAACGCCTGGATAGCTGGGCAAACGAGATCCCCAACGATCCTGGCACGCAGATGCCGCTGGCGAACGACGTGGCAGCCAGGGAGAAACTCAATCGCCAACATTTCAGGCGAGATCTGGAAACCGACCTGCGCCGGGCGCCCACGTACATCATGGACCCAAGAGTTACCTGCGACATTTCGTTCACCGGCGAGCTGCCGGCGCTGGCCGCAAGCTTCGACCATATCGAAGAGTTGCGACTGACAAGCGGAGCGTCCGCCCCGCCCAGGGTCGATCAATTGTTGGCGCTTTTTCCCAAACTCAAAAGCATCACCATCCGCAAATATCCGTTGCGCGAGGTTCCCCCCAGAATCTTCGGAATGGACAGATTGCACAGCCTGTATCTGCCTGGCTGTGAAATCACGCTGACTGCGCAGACCGCAGAAGCCTTCAGAACGCTGAGAAACCTGAGATCCGTGGACCTGAGCGACAATCCGCTCAACATTACTCCGGATCTGAGTCATTTCCCGCAGATGACCGATGTGCGTCTGGGCAATTGCGCCTTGAGCAAGGTGCCCGACGGTCTGTTCGAACTGCCTCGATTGAGGTACGCGGACTTGTCCGGGAACGCGATCACCGAGTTGCCGGGCGAGTTTTCTTTACAGCCCGGCGACGTGCTGACCGAATACGACTTCAGCGACAACCCGCTGACTGCCGAAAGTTTGCAGCGCCTGCAGCGGTATGAGGCGGCGTATCAATTGCGCCTGCTGGAGCAGCAGTCGAGCAACGACACCGCGTATCAGACGATTGAGGATTTCCATGACTTCTCCGGCGGCATCGAAACCGATTGAGGGTCGATCCGCGCTCAGCCACGCTCCGGCGGCACTGACGACAATTCGAAAGGGCTGCTGCTGCGTCGCTGGTTGCGATCTTCGCGCGGCGTGGCACCGAAGAAATTGCGATAGGCGCTGGAGAAATGCGGCCCCGAGGAGAAGCCACACGAGAGGCCGATCTGGATGATCGACTTGCTGGTCTGCATCAACATCTGCCGGGCCTTGTTCAGGCGCAATTCCAGGTAGTACTGGCTGGGCACGCGGTTGAGGTATTGCTTGAAGATCCGCTCCAGTTGCCGACGGGACACGCACACATGCTGGGCGATTTCGTCGGTGGTCAGCGGCTCTTCGATGTTGGCTTCCATCAGCAACACCGCCTGGGTGAGCTTCGGATGGCTGGAGCCGAGGCGATTCTGCAACGGAATGCGCTGACGCTCACCGCCCTCGCGGATGCGCTCGACCACCAGTTCTTCCGACACCGCACCGGCCAGTTCCGCACCGTGATCGCGGGCCAGCACCGCCAGCAACAGGTCGAGCACCGACATGCCACCGCAAGCAGTCAGGCGATCGCGGTCCCAGTCGAACAGATGGCTGGTGGCGATGACTTTCGGGAAGCGCTCAGCGAAATCGTCCTGCCAGCGCCAGTGCACGGCGGCGCGATAACCGTCGAGCAAACCGAGCTGCGCCAGCGGATAGACACCGGCCGACAGACCACCGATCACGCAACCGGCACGCACCAGTTGCTTGAGCGCACTGCTCAGCGCCGGCGCGAGCGTGGTCGGTGGCTCGTCGGCGAGCAGGAACAGTTTCTGGAAATTCTCGAGCTTGCCGGCCCAGGGTTCGCCGGGCAATTGCCAGGCCCCTTCGCTCTGCGGCTCGGCCTGCAAGAACGACAGTTCGTAAACCACGTCCGGGTGCACCCGCTGCGCAACACGCAAGGCCTCCTCCGCCAGCGCCAGCGTCAACGCTTTAGTGCTGGGCCAAATCAGGAAACCAATTCGATGGGCAGTCATGGGCGGGCAATCCGAAACGAACAACGGTGATGAAGGCATGGGCCAATGCTAGCCCAGAGATGAATACAAATCCTGAGTCCGACACAGATCCATGTAGGAGCTGCCGAAGGCTGCGATCTTTTGATTTTTGAAAAACAAGATCAAAAGATCGCAGCCTCGTTGCACTCGGCAGCTCCTACAGGGGATCTGGGTCAGGCTTCAGGTCGCGAAGCATGACCTAATCTGGTGCACAACGGCAGCCCTGATTTATTTCAGGCTGCCCGACAGGAACTGCTGCAAGCGCTCCGACTGCGGGTTGACCAGCACTTCGCGCGGGTTGCCGCTTTCTTCGACGACGCCTTTGTGCAGGAACACCAACTGGTTCGACACTTCACGGGCGAAGCCCATTTCGTGGGTCACCACGACCATGGTGCGGCCTTCCTGCGCCAGCGCCTGCATGACTTTCAACACGTCGCCGACCAGTTCCGGGTCGAGGGCCGAGGTCGGTTCGTCGAACAGCATCACTTCCGGTTCCATCGCCAGCGCCCGGGCAATCGCCACACGCTGCTGTTCGCCACCGGACATGTGCCCCGGGAACGCGTCTTTACGATGGGCCACGCCAACCTTGTTCAGGTAGTACTCGGCTTTTTCCCGGGCTTCGTACTTGGGTACGCCGAGCACGTGCACCGGCGCTTCCATGATGTTTTCAATCGCGGTCATGTGCGACCACAGGTTGAAATGCTGGAACACCATCGACAGGCGCGAACGCATGCGTTGCAGCTGCTTCGGATCAGCGGCTTTCAGCGCGCCGTCCTTGTTCGCCACCAGTTTCAGCTCTTCGTTGTTGAGCAGAATCTTGCCGGCGTGCGGCTGCTCGAGCAGGTTGATGCAACGCAGGAAAGTACTTTTGCCGGAGCCACTGGAGCCGATGATGCTGATCACATCGCCGGCGGCGGCTTTCAGGGACACGCCCTTGAGCACTTCGTGACTGCCATAGCGTTTATGCAGGTCTTGGACTTCAAGTTTGTACATGCGGTCGGTTCTCACAAAAACAGTCAGTCAGTCGTTGAGCAAGCGCCCGTGACGCAGCGCTTCGCGCCCCGCCACCTTGGCCAGCCAGAAACCGGGTTGGGCATAGCGCAGCCGTTCAATGGCAAACAGCACCCCGGACGTACCAGCACATACCGTGCTGACCCGATCGGACACAGGGTCGATCACTTGAAAAATCTCATCGCCCGCCTCGACCCGTTCGCCGGGCCTGCGGGAAAAACTCACCACACCGGGGTGTGGCGCAAACAGCAATTCGGTGCCTTCGAACGGCATGCCTTCGCACGGTTCGAAGGCCGGGTCTGGCCACTCGCCGGTGATCAGGCCTTGCTCGGCAAGGAACGCCAGAATGCCTTCAGCATAAGCCTCGGCTTCGACACGGCCAGTGTCGGCCTGCCCGCCCAGCTCGATGGTCGTCGCCAGACACGCCAGCGGAATCTGTGCATCGGGAAACTGCCGCGACAGGCGCAGCCACGGCAACGAGCAGGCTTCATCGAACGAGCTGCCGCCGGAATCTTCCGCGAGCAAACCAACCTTGACGTTCAGGTGCGCCGACAGCGAACGCCACTGCGGCCAGTGCTGCGGCAGCGCGTACATGTGCAGCGCGGCTTCGGCATCGCAGTGCAGATCGAGAACCACATCGGCGGTGCAGGCGTGGCTGAGCAGCACACGCTGCATGCCCTGCAACTGGCTGCTCGCTTCAGGCAAGCCGGCCAAGTGGTCGGCCATTGCCTGGCGGATCAGGCGCACGTTGGCATGGGGATCATCACCGAGCTTGTCGCCCAGTGCCGCCGCGACCGGCGCGCTGAGCTCGACGAAATCACGGTTGAAATTCTTGCCGCTGCCCGCCTCGAAACGGCCCTGGAAATTGCCTTGCAGCAATTGCCCTAGACCGATCGGATTGGCCACCGGCACCAGCTCGATCACGCCGTTGAGCAAGCCTTGGGCTTCGAGCTCGCCGAGGCGCTTTTTCAGCTCCCAGGCGGTGCGCATGCCCGGCAGTTCATCGGCGTGCAGGCTGGCCTGGATGTAGGCCTTGCGCTCGCCGCTACCAAAACGGAAAACCGAAACCTTGCGCTCGCTGCCCAGGTGGCTCCACGGCAATACGTGATCAATGCGTTGCATATCAGTGCTTCCGTGGCGCGAGGTAGCTCAACCAGCGACGCTCGGCCAGCTTGAACAGCTTGACCAGAATGAAGGTCAGGCACAGGTAGAACACGCCAGCGGTGATGTACGCCTCGAACGGCAGGTAGAACTGCGCATTGACGGTACGTGCCGCGCCAGTGATGTCGATCAGGGTCACGATCGACGCCAGACTGGTGGTCTGCAGCATCATGATCACTTCGTTGCTGTACTGCGGCAGCGCGCGGCGCAGGGCCGACGGCAGCAGAATGCGCTTGTACAGTTTGAAGCGCGACATGCCCATGGCCTTGGCCGCTTCGATCTCACCGTTCGGCGTGGCCTTCAGGCTGCCGGCGATGATTTCTGCGGTGTAGGCGCTGGTGTTCACGGCAAAAGCCAGGCAGGCGCAGAACGTTGCGCTGGACAGCCACGGCCACAGGAAGCTTTCGCGTACTGCTTCGAACTGGGCCAGACCGTAGTAGATCAGGAACAGCTGCACCAGCATCGGCGTGCCGCGAATCACGTAGGTGTACAGCCACGCGGCGCCGTTGACGAACGGGTTTTTCGAGACGCGCATCAGCCCCAGCGGCAACGCCGCGAGCAAACCGAAGAACAGCGACAGCGCGAGCAGTTTGAGGGTGGTCAGCAGGCCGCTGAAGTACAGCGGCAGTGCCTCCCAGATGACGTTGTAGTCGAAGATCATAGATCAGCCGCCCTTACGCCTACCGAGTAGCGCTTCTCAAGGTGACGCAATGCCAGCAACGAAACACTGGTGATCACCAGGTACATCGCCGCCACTGCGAGGAAGAAGGTGAAAGGCTCGCGCGTGGCATCCGCCGCCTGCTTGGCCTTGAACATCATGTCTTGCAGACCGACCACGGAAATCAGCGCGGTGGCCTTGGTCAGTACCAGCCAGTTGTTGGTGAAGCCGGGAATCGCCAGACGAATCATCTGCGGCACCATCACCCGGAAGAACACCTGAAAACTGCTCATGCCGTACGCCATGCCTGCTTCGGCCTGGCCCTTGGGGATCGCCATGAACGCGCCACGGAAGGTTTCCGAGAGGTACGCACCGAAGATGAAACCGAGGGTGCCGATACCGGCGGCCAGCGGGTTCAGGTCGATGTAGTCGTCATAGCCGAGCATTGGCGCGACGCGGTTGAGCAAGTCCTGACCGCCGTAGAAGATCAGCAGGATCAGCACCAGATCGGGAATGCCGCGGATCACCGTCGAATACAGGTCGCCCAGCCACGCCAGCCAGCGCACCGGCGACAGGCGCAACGCGACACCGATCAGCCCGAGAACGATGGCCAGAGCCATGGACGACAAGGCGAGCTGAAGCGTCAGCCATGCGCCATCGAGGATGACAGCCCCGTAGCCTTTCAACATGATTCAGGTCCTCGAAAGTTGGGATGAAAAAATGGCGCAAACCGCAGAGATTCTGTTGCTTGCGCCATTTCGGACTTGTCGCAGAGACGTCTTACTTGCCGTAGATGTCGAAGGCGAAGTACTTGTCCTGGATTGCTTTGTATTTGCCGTTTTCGCGGATGGCCGCGATGGCAGTGTTGATCTTGTCTTTCAGGGCGTCGCCCTTGCGCACTGCGATACCTACGCCGTCGCCGAAGTATTTGACGTCGGTGAAGGCCGGGCCAACGAATGCGAAGCCTTTGCCGGCGTCGGTTTTCAGGAAACCATCGTCCAGCAGGGTGGCGTCAGCCACGGTACCGTCGAGGCGACCGGCAGCCACGTCGAGGTAGATTTCGTTCTGCGAGCCGTACGGCTTGATCTCGGCGCCCAATGGAGCCAGAACTTCGCGGGCGAAACGCTCGTGGATCGAGCCACGCTGTACGCCGATGTTCTTGCCTTTCAGCTCAGCCAGACCTTCGCTGACCTGAGTACCGGCCTTCATGACCAGACGCGCCGGGGTGTTGTAGTACTTGTTGGTGAAGTCGACCGACTTCTTGCGATCTTCGGTGATCGACATCGACGACAGGATCGCGTCGATCTTGCGCACTTTGAGAGCCGGGATCAGACCGTCGAACTCTTGCTCGACCCACACGCACTTGACCTTCATCTCTTCGCACAGCGCGTTGCCGATGTCGTAGTCGAAACCGACGATGCTGCCGTCCGGTGCTTTCGAAGCGAATGGAGGGTAAGCCGCTTCGATGCCGATCTTCACAGGTTTTTCGTCAGCGACGGCATTCAGCGACAGCACGGACAGTGCCAGGGCGCCAAGCAGCACAAGTTTCTTCATCTTGGGACTCCATCGGTAAAGGGCAAAAACGGCAGAGTGAGCGACAGCCCAATATGCGAATGGGTGAATCGGAAATCGGTTGCGCATCGGCGGAAATTTCCCGTTGAAACCGCAGGCGATTTCAACGTCAGCCACGATGAGCGAGTGATCGGCATTCTAACGACAGGCCCGAAGCCGATATTTCTTCAATGCGACAACTAATTACAGATGCACCGAGAAAGCGGTTTGAGCTCATTGACAGCCCTGCAATTTCATGCAAGAGCGAAAGACAGTGAACCGATACATATTGCAAGTTGCGGGCCCATTATTCGCAAACCCTTCTAATCCGGCAAGCGCAGCGTTATGTCTTATTTTTCCGCGGGGCTTTGGAGGCTCTAAAACGGCGCACCGCGTTTCCCTTCGCCCCGGTTTGGCGCGGGCGGTTACACATTGGGTTGTGGCGGGTAACAGCGGGAAAGGTCTGACGGTGCAGATCGATAATTATTGGTTGGGGTGTTGCGGCTTCCTACAGGTGAATACTGCGGTGTCTGACAGATCGCCTTCGCGAGCAGGCTCGCTCCCACATTTGAAATGCGCCCGTTTCCTTGTGGGAGCGAGCCTGCTCGCGAAGAGGCCAGCCCGATCGACACAAATCCACCAGACACAAAAAAGCCCCATCCGGCATCACCGGACAGGGCTCCTATGCTTCTAACGCTTAAGCAACATTCATGGTCTTGTGCGTATCAATCAAATGCTGCACCACACCCGGATCCGCCAGGGTCGAGATATCGCCCAAGCCATCGTATTCCGCCGTGGCAATCTTGCGCAGGATGCGGCGCATGATCTTGCCCGAACGGGTCTTCGGCAGCCCCGGTGCCCACTGGATCACATCCGGCGAAGCAATCGGGCCGATCTCCTTGCGCACCCAGTTCTTCAGCTCCAGGCGCAACTGCTCGGTCGGCTCCTCGCCGTTCTTCAAGGTCACATAGACATAGATGCCCTGCCCCTTGATGTCATGCGGCACACCCACCACCGCAGCTTCGGCCACCTTCGGATGCGCGACCATCGCGCTTTCGATCTCGGCGGTGCCCATGCGGTGGCCGGAGACGTTGAGCACGTCGTCCACGCGCCCGGTGATCCAGTAGTAACCGTCGGCATCGCGACGCGCGCCGTCACCGGTGAAGTACATGCCACGGAAGGTCTTGAAGTAGGTATCGACGAAACGATCGTGATCGCCGTACAGCGTACGCGCCTGGCCTGGCCACGAATCGAGAATCACCAGATTGCCCTCGGCCTCGCCCTCGATGATGTTGCCGAGGTTGTCGACCAGCGCCGGCACCACCCCGAAGAACGGACGCGCCGCCGAACCCGGCTTCAGCGCGTGAGCACCCGGCAGCGGGCTCATCATGTTGCCGCCAGTCTCGGTCTGCCACCAGGTATCGACGATCGGGCAACGCGACTTGCCGACATTCTTGTAGTACCAGTCCCAGGCTTCCGGGTTGATCGGCTCACCGACCGAGCCGAGCAGGCGCAGGCTGCTGCCATCGGCGCCTTCCACGGCAGCCTGACCCGAGGCCATCATCGCGCGGATCGCGGTCGGCGCGGTGTAGAGGATGTTGACCTTGTGCTTGTCGATGATCTTCGCCACCCGGGTGATATCCGGGTAGTTCGGCACACCTTCGAACAGCACGGTGGTCGCGCCGTTGGCCAGCGGGCCGTAGACGATGTAACTGTGGCCGGTAACCCAGCCGACGTCGGCGGTGCACCAGTAGATTTCGCCCGGACGGTAGTCGAACACCCGCTCGTGGGTCATCGCCGCATACAGCAGATAACCGCCGGTGGTGTGCTGCACGCCCTTCGGCTTGCCGGTCGAGCCGGAGGTATAAAGGATGAACAACGCTTCTTCGGCGCCCATCTCTTTCGGTGCGCAAACGGTGCCCGCGACCTTCATCAGGTCTTCGTACCAGATGTCGCGATGCTGGTTCCACTTGATGTCGCCACCGGTGCGCTTGCACACGATGACCTTCTGGATGCTGCTGGTTTCCGGGTTGGTCAGGGCGTCGTCAACGTTGGCCTTGAGGGAAATCTTCTTGCCGGCACGGATGCCTTCGTCAGCGGTGATCACCACTTTCGAGCGGCAATCGATGATGCGACCGGCCAGGGCTTCCGGCGAGAAACCGCCGAACACCACCGAGTGAATCGCGCCGATCCGGGTGCAGGCCAGCATGGCGACCACGGCTTCGGGAATCATCGGCATGTAAATGGTCACCACGTCGCCACGGTGCACGTCCTGACCACGCAGGGCGTTGGCCAGTTTGCACACTTGCTCGTGCAGTTCGCGGTAGGTGATGTTGCGGCTTTCGGAAGGATCGTCGCCTTCCCAGATGATCGCGACTTGATCGCCGCGCTCGGCCAGATGACGGTCGAGGCAGTTGTAGGAAACGTTCAGGGTGCCGTCGGCAAACCACTTGATGTCGACATGGTGATCGTCGAACGACGTCTGCTTCACCGTGGTGAAAGGCTTGATCCAGTCCAGACGCTTGGCTTGCTCGCGCCAGAAGCCGTCAGGGTTGACGACCGACTGCTGGTACATGGCTTTGTAGGTCGCCTCGTCAGTCAGCGTGTTTGCCAGAACCTCGGGACGAACGGGATACAGAGAAGCCGCACTCATCTTTCCTACCTCGGTGTAATAGTTGTTTTTGTATGACCCCGTTGTAGCCGGGTGGGCCCCATAGAACCATTCGACGATGGTAGTAACAAGCCCCTACAAAATGTCCGCATTCCATGTGGGAGCTGGCTTGCCAGCGATGCAGTCAACGCGATCCGTCAGGCAAACCCCATCCGGCCAGACACCAAGACCTCAATCGATTGTTACCAAATCTATCAAAAGTGTTTATCAAAACCGCCCCTGTTTACCGACACCCCGCCGCCCTAAAATTCACCTCGCCAACAAGGCAACCGCGATTAACAACGTTACAGCCCCCACGAAGGCCGTTAATCCAGCTCTCCAAGTAACGCATCAACTACTCAAGCTCCACACGCAACCCTAAAAAGGTTGCGTGACCCCACTCGACCTCAAAAAGGTGAATTAGAAATGAAAGCTTTATTGGTTCTGGCCCTCAGCAGTCTGTGCGCAACCGCCATGGCAGACGAGGTCCCGACTGATGTCGCACAGCAACAACCGGTCATCGAGGAATACACTTACTCCACGCATCTGGACATCGCCAAAGTTGTATCGATGAGCGACGTTCCGAATGTCTGCGAAGTAGTACCGGCAAAAATGGAATACGACGACTCCAAAGGCCAACGCCACATCCTGCGCTACAGCATCATGGGCAACGGCTGCACGAACTGAATCAGACTGCACCGAATCGGATCGCTCAGCGCTACATTGAGGGTCGATTCCAGCCCGGCTTCGGTCGGGCTCAGTTGTGTCTGGAGCCGTGAAAAACGCTTGCAAAACACTAGATATAGTGAAAAACCCGCTTTTCTGGCTATTTTTTAAACAAAAAACCACCTGCCAAAAAATTAACGAAAAAAAATCTGCTCGGGTCGATTCCGCGCAAAGCCCTGTAATCCCTCGGTCGGACCGAAATCCACCCCCTCCTCGGCCTCGCCATGAGCCGATTCGCCGCACCACGTCGGTAAAAATTTCCCTATAATGCCGCCCTATACGGGTCAGCAATATTCCCTTACAGGGAGCAAAAGCCATTCTGAAGCCCCGCAACAGTGCCCGACGCTGATTGCGCCCATCAGAGGCTCTCGGAACCCGTCAAAATTTCTGTTTATTTGCCTGCGTGCAGCGCTGCAAAAAACGACATCCAACGCGGCTTGTTTGGCCGTGTGAAAAACCAACCCTTCAGGTTTCACACGGGCACAAGCCCTCACGCAGGAGACGACACGTCATGCTGAGCTGGGACGAATTCGATAAAGAAGACAGTGAAGTCGCAACCGTGAAAGGCGCCAACGCCGGCCACGCAAGCGAAGCCAACATGGACCGCCTCGACAACGCCGGCGGCGCCGCAGCGCTGGAAGCCCGCGCCGTCACCGCCGACGACTCAGCCGCCGTGGCCCGCGCCAAGGCTGCACTGAACTCCCTCGACGTCGCCGAAGGCCTCGCCGAACTCGAAGGCGCCTCCGCCCGTGTCGCCGTTGACGAAAAACGCATGATCAACTGCCGCGCCGACCTCAACCAACTCGTACCTTTCAAGTACGACTGGGCCTGGCAGAAGTATCTGGACGGTTGCGCAAACCACTGGATGCCGCAAGAAGTCAACATGACCGCCGACATCGCCCTCTGGAAAAACCCGGAAGGCCTGACCGACGACGAGCGCCGCATCGTCATGCGCAACCTCGGCTTCTTCTCCACCGCCGACTCCCTGGTTGCCAACAACCTAGTCCTGGCCGTGTACCGCCTGATCACCAACCCGGAATGCCGCCAGTACATCCTGCGCCAGGCTTTCGAAGAAGCGATCCACACCCACGCCTACCAGTACTGCATCGAATCGCTGGCCATGGATGAAGGCGAAATCTTCAACATGTACCACGAGATCCCATCGGTCGCGAAAAAAGCCGCCTGGGGCCTGAAGTACACCCGTTCGATCTCCGATCCGAAGTTCGAAACCGGCACCCCGGAAACCGACAAAGAGTTGCTGCGCAACCTGATCGCCTACTACTGCGTTCTGGAAGGCATCTTCTTCTACTGCGGCTTCACCCAGATCCTCTCCATGGGCCGCCGCAACAAAATGACCGGCGTCGCCGAGCAGTTCCAATACATCCTGCGCGACGAATCCATGCACCTGAACTTCGGCATCGACGTGATCAACCAGATCAAAATCGAAAACCCACACCTGTGGGATGCTGAAATGAAGGAAGAAGCGACCCAGATGATCCTGCAGGGTACGCAGCTGGAGATCGAATACGCCCGCGACACCATGCCTCGCGGCGTACTGGGCATGAACGCGGCGATGATGGAGGATTATCTGAAGTTCATCGCTAACCGTCGTTTGTCGCAGATTGGTTTGAAAGAGGAATATCCAGGGACGACTAACCCGTTCCCTTGGATGAGCGAGATTATGGACTTGAAGAAAGAGAAGAATTTCTTTGAGACGCGCGTGATCGAATACCAAACTGGTGGTGCTCTGAGCTGGGACTAATAGTCTCGCTTGGCATGATTTGACGATTGCTGCCTGAGTCGACAAGTCGAGAAAGCAAAAAGCCCCGATTTTGTCGGGGCTTTTTTATGCATGAACAATTACTTTTTAATGGGTCATTGGTATTTTTTACACACAATCCCATATACCACAGAGGCTATCTTACTAGCCAGTAATGGTGGCACAGCATTCCCAACCTGATGAAACTGATGAGTTCGATTTCCCTGAAAGAAATAATTATCAGGGAATGTTTGAAGTCGAGCGGCTTCTCTCACCGTCAGACTACGGCACTGTTTTGGATCATAGTGAATAAAGTAGTGGCCATCCTTGGAAATATGACTGGTAATTGTGGTCGCTGGAAGCTGTTCAAGCTGAACCCTAAAGCGATCACTGAACTTACCGCTTTCCCAGTTTTTATGAGCAGGTGCAAGACCCGAAAGAGTGAATTGTTGATGCCCTTTTGGAGACGTTTTGTAAGCACGAGCATACACACTGGCGAACATGTAGCGACGCAGATCAGAAGGCATATGCCCTCTTGCATCATGATTTAGCCAATAATCCAGTTTTTCATCGCGATACCACCGATCCAAGCTCTCATCCTTCGTTTTTCCATCCCCCTTGCGGCGGCGAACACGAAGAGCCCCGACCTCTAGAGATGCAGAAAGAAGAGCCTCGCGCGCAATCTTCATTTCGGAGCTAAGCTTTGGCTCCAACCTACTATCGACCTCAGATATGAGACCATCGAGATGGTTAGCTACTTCTTTATACCAAGCCTCGCCATTATCTACCTGCTTGGTCAGGCGACTTCGCAACTGAGGCAGGTTATCGAGAACTTGTTTTGTACTTACACGATCAATGGCCTTCGGAATACTCTCATATTCTTCAATACATCCTTGGTCATCCAAGGCGATACCCAAAAGTATTACTCGATGCCTTGCCTGAGGAATTCCATATTCCTCCGATTTAATAATAAACCCTCTAGGATCTACCTTGCTCACGTCCTCACCTGGACCAAAGGACTGCCCCGTCACAAGAGAGCAAATACGATATTTTATGCCCGGACTTGAATCTCCCAAAGCCTTATTAGGATCAGTCAGATCCTGCAGAATTTGAGCGAAAATGCTCTCGCCGGCGATCTTGGAAGATAGAATTCCTTTAACGTTTTCCATCACGAAAACAGCTGGTTTTCTTTCCTTGATGATTCGCAAATATTCTTTATACAAAAAATGGCGATGGTCATTTTCAGCACTGTAATCAGCCTTACCCTGGTTGCGCGACCGCCCAACAATTGAATAGGCTTGGCACGGTGGCCCACCTATCAAAACCCAAGGCCGATCTTCGAGTCGTCTGTCTAGAATACTATCAAGCTCTGCATCACCTTCTTCGGAACCCAAAGTGATGCATCTAGCCTCCTCTTCAGCCTCTAGCCACTGAGACTCACTCAAATCGCTATACGGCTTCTGACTTTTGCCATTACAAAAGTTGTAATAGTCGCTCAGCCGGTCAGGATTTTTTTGCTTGAGCAGTCTATAAAAGGCTCTCAACTTGAGCGTTTCGCGAGCAATAGGGTTCATTTCGGCCGAGACTAGAATCTCAAACCGGGCGCCACCTCCCGACGAGGCAAACCCCTCGCCGAGACCTCCAGGGCCAGCGAAGAGATCAACAATTTGAATTGGCTTCGAAAGCTCAGTATCACATTCGACGGCGGTGTCTCGACCTAACGGCAAATTCATCTGGTGCTCATTCATGGACATAGTCAGTAAAGAAGTCAGGTCTCGGATGATGGCCGGCATTCGCGGCAGTAATACATCTCCCGAATTGAAGGTACGGAAGCTGCTGCATCGGCATGGCTTCAGGTATCGACTGCACCCTCGAGAGCTTCCTGGTCGGCCAGACGTGGTGCTTCCACGTTACAAGCTCTGCATTTTCATTCAAGGCTGCTTCTGGCACAGACATCAAGGTTGTAGATATGCCACAACTCCTCGGACGCGCGAAGATTTCTGGCGATTGAAATTCGACCAAAATGTGAAACGAGACGCCAGAACCAGAGCCGAACTGCTCGAGCAGGATTGGCGTGTTTTCGAGCTTTGGGAGTGTGGCATCCGCGGGCCCGAAGCAGAAATGAATTGGCTTCTGAAAGCCGTGCCGGATTGTAATCAAAAATACCTCTCTTGGCCTAACTTTACTGTGTCAGAAAACTAGGACCCAGTGACCGGTCGCCGAGCCCACTATTTGGCCACTGGCCTGACTATCAGCCTCTAGCTACTGGCTATTCAAAATATGATGGGACATTGAGCAAGAAAATGGCAAAGTAATGCCACACATTGCACGTGGTCTGGACGCAGAATGGAAACACCAAGCTCAGCGAGCCAGAGACGAAATTTTCTAGGGATAGCAAGTAAGGATTGCTTCGATGACAAATCCACAGGTTGAAACCTTCGCTCGTCAGATTCGCGAGAAGCTTCCCACACATGATTCCCCCCAGCAGGCAGCTGAGGCTCTGAAAAGGGATCTCACCAGTATTGGTTTTTCCTTTACATCTGAGATGGACCAAAATCTTGTCATCGCACTTGAGCAAGTAATCGCGTCGTTGGAGGACGTAGAGATTTTACGTCGCAGCTCTCTCATCAAGAAAAGGGATCCTTGGTATAAGGGGCCTGGCTCAAGGGATGTTCATTGGCCAGCGCTGAAGGGCTACCTCACAAACAGCAAGGGGTGGGATGAAAACACGATTGCATCTATCGATGAGAGCTCCTCAGAAGTAGTATCGCTACTTGCAAATCCGAATAACGAAGGTTTTCGCCATCGTGGTTTGGTTGTAGGCTACGTCCAGTCTGGCAAGACAGCAAACATGACCGCCGTTATCGCCAAAGCGGTAGACGCAGGATATAACTTGATCGTGTTACTGGGGGGGGTGACAAACAAGTTACGTGCTCAGACCCAGCGACGCATAGAGAATGACATCGTCAATCGCCACCGCCATTTTTGGCAGTTGTACACCACCGAGCAGAATGACGGGGATTACACGTACCCCGCGAACGGCTCGTTTACGATGCCGGTTCCCGGGCGAGCTCAACTAGTTGTGATGAAAAAAATTACTTCACGACTAGAGACGTTCCGCAAGACGATTATTGACGACAAGGGCAAACCAAAGACCCCCTTGGCAATTCTTAGACAGCTCAAGGTACTTCTGATTGACGACGAGTGCGATCAAGCGTCGGTCAACTCGTCTAACAATGATTACGATATGACGCGGATCAATGCCGAAATCCGCAAAATCATAAGAGCGCTTCCCGCTGTATCTTACGTAGGTTATACGGCTACACCATTCGCTAACGTTTTTATTGATCCGTACCCACTGAATCCAAACGACCTAGACGACCTCTATCCGGAGGACTTCATTACCACGCTGCCTCGTACCGATGGTTATTTTGGCGCGAGGGAAGTATTCGGATACGCCCCCGCCAACCCAGATGGTCCTGAGTCTCCCGAAGAAGCTGGCAGAAACATGATTCGCCACGTGCCGGATGAAGAACTCAACTTGCTGCAACCGGCCCGCACCATTGAGAAGGACTCTTTCTACCCGCAGATGACAGAGGAACTGCAAAAGGCAGTGCTCTGGTTCCTTCTCAGCTGTGCTATTCGAAGGGCGCGCGGACAACAAGATCAGCACATGACTATGCTGGTACACACATCTCCTTACATCATCCAACATGAAAGGATGGCGAAGCTCATCGAGAACTGGATCAAAGAAAACCTTGATGAATTGACCAGCGATTCTGGTGAGCTCCAAAACACGCTAGAACACGTATTTAATGAGGAGACGACACAAGTCCCGCTGGAATATTACGGAATCAACTCCTTGGCCGATCTGCGCCCTCACCTTAAGAAAACCTTAGACGTATTAGAATACGCTATTGAGAACGGTGAAAGCTTTGAAAGACTGGATTACACTCAAGAGCCCAAGACTTACATAGTGGTAGGGGGGACAGTGCTGGCTCGAGGGCTGACACTTGAAGGCCTATCTGTATCATTCTTCCTACGCACATCCATGCAGTACGACACTCTACTTCAGATGGGCCGCTGGTTCGGATATAGAAAGGGATACGAGGATTTGCCACGTCTCTGGACAACTGCTGAACTCGCTTCCAACTTCCGTGCACTAGCGCGCATTGAAGAAGAGATTCGCGACGACATCAGCAATTACCGCAAACATGGCGTCACTCCCAAGGAATTCGCCGTTCGGGTTCGTGCTATCCCAGGAATGGCAATTACTGCGGCATCCAAGATGCGGCACGCCTATCGCAGCAACATTAGCTTCGAGGGTCGACATGTGCAGACTATTCGCTTTGATCACCAGAGCATTACCAAAGTAGCTAGCAATTGGGAAGCTGCGGTTCAATTCGTTGATGAAGTTGCCACTAAATATTCTTTCCAAACTCAGGCCGGAGCTAAGCGTCACCTTGCAAGAAATGTAAAACTCCAAGAAGTACGTAAGTTCTTGGTGGCTTATGACATATGTGAGCACCATATGGATCTCAAAAAGGATCTTCTTCTTGGCTACATTGACCAAGCTGCAGATAGCCTACAAGAGTGGAACGTTGGCATCATCACCCCGACCGGAGACCAAACGGCTGAAAATCCTCTTGGCATGCTTGGCTATGTGAATGCTGCTTGTCGCTCGCAGTTGAAGGATAACGAAAGGGGATATGCTGACATCAAAGCATTAATGTCCAAAAGCGACATTCTTATTGATGCCATGGACATTGAGACAGTTAAAAGTAAAGGCACTTGGGCAGATATCAAAAATGGACGCCCGCAAGTCCCACTCATCTTACTGTACGTGATCGACGGTAATTCAAAGGCACAGTCGACATCTCGTAAGGACTTGGATGCCGTTGGAGATCTGATCGGTCTTGGTATAGTTTTTCCTGGAGCACCGGATCAAGCGGGCGACTATTTTTCAGTGGAGTTGGACGCCCCTGTACCTGAGCAAATTGCGTCGGAAGAAGAATTGCTCGCGGAAGCTCTCGATGGTGCGGTTGATGACTAAAAGAGCGATCGAACGCTGGAAACGACTCACGGCGACCGGCTCTGGCGACGGGATAATTGAAGTTCCCAGTATCGATTCGGGTATCGCGACGGGCTTCGGCACGGCGCGATACGCGATCGGAGCACAGGGACAGCCTCGACTTCTGGTGCCAATCGGTGGACATGCCCCCACCAGTGAACTCATCTCAACGTCAAAGCTCCTAGTAACAACCTCGAGCTACAAGGTATCCAACAAGGGTACGTTGTTTATCGACATCATGTGCTTGGACCGAGGTCTAGATTTGGTGTTTGCTGAACTGGCAGAAGACATTCTTCGCCGGATCAAGGAGGGATTCTCCCCGGTCAAGGCAGTAATTGCGTCTATCGATGATTTCCGGGAACTGCTGAGAGAAAGGGCTCATGAAGAAATCCTCGGAAGTAAAATTCAGGGGTTGGTAGGCGAGCTTGAAGTGATGCGGCGTCTAGTCACTCTCAATCAGACAGCAGCAGAAACATGGACGGGACCTTTTGAACTCCGTCATGATTTTCGCCAAGGCATGCATGCTCTCGAGGTGAAGACCTCTGGGCGATCCGATTCAACACGAGTGTTCATTCATGGTATTGACCAACTGGACCCGCCAGTAGGAGGAACACTTCACCTTGCACATGTTCGTCTGGAGCAAGTCGAAAACGGTCAACTTTCGATAGGATCGGTCTTTGACAGTCTGCTGAAATCCGGCGCTGACAGAAAAACGCTCGAAAAGGGATTAGAAGCCCTAGGATGCTTGAATCCTCATGCAAAAGAGTGGAATCGTCTCTCCTTTTGCCTAGAAGGTATTAAGATCTACAGTGTTTCCGAAGGCTTTCCAAGAATTACTGGCTCCAGTTTCGCTGGCGAACTCTTGCCGGCAGGCGTCTTGGCCTTGGAGTACCAAATCGACCTGAGCCATGCGAAGGACTTCGAACTTCCCACGGACGATTACAAAATTGCATTTAAAAGGATTGCTGGATGACCCGACTAGAGCTTTTTAGCGAGCCCTTTTCGAAGACAGGAAACATCGCAGCAGACGGCTTCAGACGGCTGCTGGGCTGCCCTGCTCAGGATCTGTTGCAGACAGTGCTTCGTGAAGCTATTCAGAACAGCATCGACGCTGCCTTGCCAGGATTGGGCCCGGCGTTGACGATTAGACTCCGTACACTGACATCTGAACAGTGCGTGACATTAAGGGACGTTGTACTAGCAGACCTCCCCCCAGGTGATCACACCCGGACTGAGATAGAAGCTTCAATTGGGACGGTCGGCCTCAAAGTGCTGGAAATCTGTGACTTCCATTCAACCGGACTCAGCGGGCCAACGTCGGGAGATGTCGCTTCAGATGGACGAGAAGCGCTCAACTTCGTGAACTTTCTACGTAACGTTGGAGTTGCTCGTGATACATATCACGGCGGGGGTACCTACGGTTACGGCAAAACATCTCTGTATGCAATGAGTGCGTGCTCGACGATTTTCGTAGATAGCCAAACATCTTGCGAAGGTAAACCCGTACGGAGATTCATGGGTTGCCACTTGGGTTCGGCGTACGATTCCGATACAGCCGATAATAAGCGCAGAAGATTTACGGGGAGGCACTGGTGGGGCATCAGCGATGGCGACGGTGGCATCGATCCATTGATTGGCCCCCACGCTGCCGAACTGGCAGCGTCTCTGGGGATGCCTGAACGAAAGCTAAACGATACGGGTACCTCAATCCTTATCCTTGACCCTTATATTGAAGAGGGAGAGGGCGGCAGGTCGATCAACCATTACATACAAGAAACGATTCTATGGAACTTCTGGCCAAGGCTCACGCTGTCAACTCCGGAAGATAAAAAGCTCACCATTCGGATAGAAATCGAGGAGCGCGAAGTACCGTTGCCAGTGCCGGACTACTTCCCTCCGTTTGATCTGTTCGCGTCAGCCATGAAAGCTTATAGAGATAATGCTGCTGATGTGCAGATTGTTAGAAGTGAGCGCCCTAAAAAGGATTTGGGCAGGCTGATCATCAAAAAGGGGCTTTGCGCGGATCGCTTGGGCTTGGCGCTGGATGACAACTCCGGGATACCTGAACAAGCCTGCCACATCGCCTTGATGCGACCAGTAGAACTGGTTGTGAAATATATCGAGGGTACTCCCTTTGCTGATTCACGCTTTGAGTGGGCGGGAGTTTTTATATGTTCGGATGAGGATGAAGTGGAATCTGCATTTGCAATGTCCGAGCCACCGGCTCATGACGATTGGATTCCTGACAATCTTCCTGATCGTAATGCGAAAACATTTGTCCGGGTAGCTCTCAAGCGGATCGAACAAACCGCCAGCAATTTCGCAGTTCCAGTTATTTCAGTCGCAAGCGGTACCAAGGACCGTGGTCCTTCGCTTGCTGGAACTGCGAGCCGTCTGGGACGCTTACTTGATTCAGTTTCGGGAAAAGGTCCGGGCAGACCTAGGCCTAGCCCCCGCCCACCGCATGTAAAGCAGGAACTCGCAATTTCACCTGCGCGGTTTATACGTCTCGAAATCGACAATCAGAATCGACGTTGCGCCGTTTTTGAAGCAGACCTGCAGAACGATGGGGCAAATCCCATGCTTGAAGTATCTGCTAAGTCTCATCTGGTTGCAGACGGTGCTGTAGCTGATGGCGAAGATTTACCAACTGGATTTGAAACCCAAGTGATTGGGATGTCGTTTAATGTCATCGAGGATTTCACTCTTGGGCCAATCATAAAGGTAGGTACTGAGAGCGGCACCATCAGCATCACGGTTCTGAGCCCGCCAGAAGCAGCCGTAGGTGTCCGACTTCGCTTTGTGGATGACGGTAGAGAATGAGCCGAATAGCCCTCCCGTTCCTCACCCTTCCCGATGAGCTGGTCAACTTCAGCGGATGGATGATCGGGCCTCCGGGCGAGCCTTTATCCCCGGCATCCGATATCTTGGAAAACTGGGACTATGAACAAGACATTCAAGTCAATGTTCATGTCGATCTAGATTTCAATGAAGCAGCGAATTTATTGGGAATAGATGCTGCCGACCTAAACTTGGCGGTAGTGCTTTCAGCAGGCACTGGTACCGGTAGCTTACCTAGGCGAGTAGATCGCTTGGCGACCGCGATAATAGATATCGAGAGACAAGCGGCTACGCTCGAGGCAATTATTCCGGGATGCACCCTCTCAGGGCAGCTTCAGCTCAGTCTCAGGATCGTTCTTGATGCCCCAGTTGACTCCGGTAGCCCATTATCTCCGAAGCTGCGCGGCGCACGCCTCTGGCAGTATCATAAAAATATTCTTATTGAAGACGGTGGCGACTCTAGGTTCCCTATTGAGCTTGCCAGCTTTTCCGAGAGTTTTAAGGCTAGGCCAGAGCAATACGCTCCCTGGCTTGTAGACTGGAGCCCGACAACCTTGGACGCAGACTTCAGTGGCAACGTGAGGCTGTATGTCAACTCTGATATCGAATGCGTGTGCACTAGATTCGTCGAAGGTGACGCGCTTACGCTCCAAGCAATGGTGGCTGATGTGATGACACAACTTATTGAAACCGCCCTAGACGCTGAGAATGAAGCCGAACTTCATCGGTATGAGGAAGGTTCGATAGGTTATCAAGCGAGAGCATGGATGGAAATGTCATTTCCTGGACAAAATCTTGAGAAAATCCGACAGATGCGTAACTTCGCACCTGGGAAATTTAAGGCCTTAATACTCGCAACAGCAGACTTCAGAGAAGGTATTTGATGCGTGTAGCACTTTTGCCCCGTTTGAAAGCTCACGGTGTCGCCACAATTCTTGAAAAACTTAAGAGTGAGACCCCGTCCCCCAAAGACAGTATTGATCAGCTGAAAGAATATTCGGCTTTGAAAACTAGCGCCCCTAGTGGTGGGACAAGAGCTGATACAGTCGCTATTGAAATAGCAGCCGAGCTTAGGAGAATTGCTCAGAGAGCGGGCTTCCCCACTTCCAATAACCAAGCGGCTCGAGCACAGTTCGACCAAGACGCAGCTCTTTATCTTGGCCAGTTAAAGGAATTACAAACAGGTGAAGCATTGCGTGATGACGTATGGGCGTTCATTACGACGGTTTTGGCCCCAGATATAGTCGTATGGCGTTTCACGGATAAAAACCGCGATCGAACTGCACGGTTTGCAGGAGGTGTCCGCAACTCGTTTCAACGACTTTGGGTGCGAGGTACGATTCTAGACAGAGGCGAGAGTCATGCGCATCGCTGGGAGTTAATAAAGCAACTAACAGAGGATGCAATGGTTCAGATTTTCGAGCGTGCATCAATAGGCGGAAATCCTCCTTTAGCCATCGCGATCGCTGAGGGCTGGCTAAGCACTGCAGGTAAGATCGGTCGAAGCCCAATGGAAGGTGTAATGCGTTCTGCAACTAAAATTCTTCGAGTAAAGAATCAGATTATTGATCTTGGATATCTGACTCCCGAAGAGCTAAAGGAATTAGTCTTAAATACGTTCGAAACTGCGACACACACGTTTATTAAAACTGTGGAACCTAAACATGGAGCTTGAAATTTTCGGTATTCGCGCTAAGTGAAACGCAACGAATTCGCTGATTGATGCTTTCTTCAAAGCGGCCTGCTACTACTCCCTTTTAGCTACAGGCCTTGGTTGGTCGAAACTGATCGAATTCCCCGAAAAGCATCTGATTAAGATGCTTCAGGCCTACATAATTCAAACAAAATATGTTGAACGATTTTGAAGGGTTGACCATGCCTTGTTGAGCCACTAGGCTCTCAATTCGGCGCCTAAGAAACGCCCCTAACCAGAGCGGTTCTCCGCACCCGACAGTCATGCGGTTTTTTTTCGTCTGCGGTTTCTCTACGCCTGCGAAAAATCCCGTTATGTCGGGAGTGGGCGAATACAAGACCCGAGAGGGGAATATGTCCGGCCCGTCTCTGGTGGGTTTCTTAGCTCCCGACACCCTAACGAATGCCCTAAGAAAGCAGCCAGAGGTAAATGGAAATGCCTGGATATCAAACCTTCATGATGAGGGTGAATCGCTGTACCCGTAGAACGACCTCGCCGCTTCCGACACCGGAGGCCCGCAATGTCTGAGCCACTATTACCGACTCGATTTACTCGCAACAAAACCCACCTGCACGCCCTTCTGGTCGAGAACCAGGCATGGTTCTGCGTCCATCAGCTGGGCCGGTTGATGGGCAAACATCTTGATGAACGTCAGTTGCGCATACTCGACGCTGATCAGCGGCAGACGATGTGCCTGAAGACCTATGGCGAAGCTGAGGACCACATGATGGTCAGTGAGTCGGGTGTGTATGCACTGCTGATCTATCACTACTGTCCTGAGTATCGGCACCTTCGTGAGTGGCTGACGCATCAGGTTGTGCCTGCTCTGCGTGATGCTCGTCCGGCTCGCTCAGTTGAGCGCCCGACGTTGAGTGTTTTGAGTTGGCCGCAAATGTCGCTCAGTACGTTGCACTGGCAGGACGAGCCGTGGATTCGGTTGCGGGATATGCCTTGTTTGTTGGCAGATAATTCGTCCAATCGCCATGAGTCTTGGTGGCGTAAGGCTTCGCGATTGTTGCGCGGAGGCTGATGATTTCAGAGTCCGCTGTTTGATTTTCAAGCAGCGGATTTTTTGTGGCCAAAAGTCCTTGGGGCAGCTTCGCTGCCCAACGGGGATAAATCCCCTCACCACAATTCAATGTGTTGCTGCCAGGTGGGTGTCTGGATTCTAAATTGAGTTGATGCCACCAATCTCCAGAACGGCTCCCACAAATCCCGCATCATCCTGAAAACAATCAGTGCAACCCGCGCCGCCTCCCGCTATTAATACCCCTCCCCACTCAAGGATCCGAGCCCCACCATGAAATTCGATCTCGCCTACTGCCTCAGCCTCGACGACAAGTTGTCGATCTATGACGTTCGCGATCTCAATTTCGATGAAACGGTGGCGTTTGACTCTGCGAAGGAACACTTCCAGTGCCCCAACGATGCCTGTCGTGCGGCGTTCGAGGCTTCCAACGAGTTGGGTACGTTCAACGCGAAGAATGTAAATTACGTGCGCACGCCGCACTTCAAGAATCTGCCCACTACGCAGCATGTGGCGGGTTGTCCGTATGTGAGTTTGAAGGCGTCGGCGTCTGGCGTTGAGACGGCGGATGGCGAGGTGGATGACGGGCGTGAGGAACACTTCCCATCAGAGTTGTTGCTGACCCGGCGTGAGTATGTGCGCAAGCCTGCCGCGCCAGCGGGGGCGGCGGATGTGTTGCGCGATGACTCGGTGCGGGCGGCGGCGGACAGTGGTAAAGAGTCGGTGGGTCGTGAGTCGGCGCCGGATAAGACCAGTGTGTTTGCGCATCCGGTGGAGTGTTTTGTTTCCAACTTCGCCGACAAGGATTTACTCAAGCGGATGCCGTTGAAGGTCGGCGAGCATACGGCGCCGTACAGTTCGTTCTTCAAGAAGATCGAATATCTGACGGACAACAAGGGGCTGATCTACTGGGGGCGGATCAAGAAGATCGAGGACTTCCACAGCGCCAGTTTTCGTATCGATTTCGAGGACAAGGTCTGGTTCAAGAAGCCCGAAGACAGCAAGAAGAAGCCGTATCCGGTCAGCGTTTATCTGAACAAAAAGCTCCTCGACAACTACCGCAAGCGCAAGGCGTTTCTGGAAGAGATCAAGCACGCTGTGGATAGCGACAAGGCGTTGTTCTGTTTCTTCTATGGCGTAACGCCGGAGTTGAAGCAGGTGCCCGGCAAGAAGAACCCCGAGAAGCCTTTCGAGGTCTTCAATGCCAATATCGAGAACCTGGATCACTTCATTATTCGTGAAGCGCCGGGGTTGGAGTGATGGCTAGCCTTGGGGCAGTTGCAGTTTTACGGCGCCAGGGTGTTGTTTGACTAGGGAGTACGGCAGGATCGACCAGTCAGGTCTATCGCAAGAGCGTTGCACGCGAGCGAAGTACGCGCCGAGGTACAAGCCCTTCTCGGTGAAGTACCAAGGTGAAGTCCCCCAGATGCTTTCGTCCTGGAAGTTGCAGTCGTCATCTCCCGTCGGTGTCTTCATTTCTGTGGGGTACAGGGCCGTGAATTGTTTGATCACCCACGGCACCAACTCTTTGCTTACGTACTGATAGCGCGCGTTACTTTCGTCCTTGCTCAGAGGTTCGTCGCCCAAGCTGTCGCGTTCGGCATGTAAAAGTGGTTTGCCCTCACCGACCCACAGCACATCTTCGAGGGACAGCGGGTGGCCGGTTTTGACGTCAACGTTGAGCGGTGAATCGCCGAAGTCTGGATGCGCGCCGCCGCAGTAATAGCTGGTCGAGATGTTCAGGCTGACCACGGCTGGCGAGATCATTTTCGGTTGCACCTGTTGCATAAATTCGACGTTTTCGCCGCCCTGCAGCTGGCAGCCGTGGTAACTGATGACTTCATTCCAGAGGCGTCCAAGCAACTGCTGGTTAACCCGTTGCTGATCATCTTTCGACAATCCGGACTCCACGCTGAACAGGGAAATCTTTGTCTCAGGCTCTGTCCACCATTGCAGGTCGTAGCCCATGAAGTTTTCTTTCTTCGCCGATTTCAGTTTGAGTCCCTGCAGGCGCAAATACTCGTAAGGCTCGCTGTAGGGCAAAGCGGCAATAAACGGCAAAGTTGATGAGGTGGGGGCGGTAAGTCTGGCCTCGATGAGTTTCACTGGCAGCTTCTTGCCCTGCGGACTTTTCCATTCGCCCTGCCAGCCGCTGCCGGTTTCTTCAAGTTCCAACGTTGACAGCGGCTTGTCGTCACCATAGCGATTATTGCCCTCGGTCAAGGTCAGCGTGCTGTTCTGCAACGCGCCACTGAGCGGCAAATCACGATGGTATTTTTCGTAGAAGTACCGACCGGTTACTTCGTCCTGCTGCGTGATATTGAGCTCTACGACGATCGGCATTTTGCCCAACGTGCCGGTGAACACGCGTCGGCCATCATCGGCGTGGACACTTGGAATCAGCGAGAACAGCACAGCAGCGCATGGCGCCAGGCGCATCAGTCCCTTGAGCATTGATCGTTCCTTGAAAGAATCAGAGGTCGCGCCGGCATTTGAGGGCCGGCGCGGATAAATTCGCGGCGATTATGGCGGGGTTGTGGTCGGGAATCGAGGGGCTGCGCATGAAAGTAAACGCGACATCAAGGCAGTTGCAGTGCAACCCCGCCCGGATGTTGTTTGACGATTGTGTACGGCAGAACGCTCCAGTCGACGAATCCGCAGACCGCCGCGACGTGGGGAAATGATGGCTCGAGCTTGATGCCCAGTTCCGTGAAGTGCCAACCGGGAAATTGCCAGGGATAACTCTCGTCGTAGTTGCAGTCGTTTTCGCCTTCGGGGGTAACGGTCATTTCACTGGAGTAGAGTTTCAGCAGCTGCGCGACCAGCCAGGGTGCCAGTTCCTCACTGCGGTAGTTAGACCAGGAATCAGACGAGCCGGACGCCTCCCCGCCGAAGTCGCCCTCTCGTTGGAAATGCAATGGCTTGCCCTGCCCCACCCACAAAACATCATCAAGGGTCAGGAGTCTGCCTGTTTTAGTGTCGAAGTTGAGCGCATCCTGGCTTTGATCCGGATAGGCACCGCCGCAGAAATAATCTGATGAAATTAGAACACTCATCACTGTTGACGACATCCACAGTGGTTGGCTCGACTGCGCGTAACTGCCTGAACATCCATAAGACGACAATACCTCGCTCCACAAACGCGCCATCAATTGTTGGTTGATGCGTCGACGCTCTTCAAGGGAATAACCCGAGACCACTTCAAACAGAGAAGTGCCTGTCTTCGGCTCGCTCCACCACTGCAGCGTGTAGCCCATGAAGGTGTCGATGTTGCCTTTTTTGAGTGTGACGCCCTGCAGCCGCAGGTATTCATAAGGGTACTTGTCGTGAAGTGTGGTGAAGAAGGGCAAGGCATCATCCGCTACATCGGGGATGACGGCTGGCTGTAACTTGATCTTCAGGCTTTTCCCAGTGGTGCTCGTCCACTCGCCATACCAACCATCAGTTGTCGGCCGCAGACGCAAGGTCGGGCGTGGGTCGTCCATCCGCGAGCCTTCTTCCAGCACAAGCGTTTCCCCGTCCAGAGCACCGTCGAGTGGTAGATCCTTGCGGTACTTCTTGTAAAAGTAACGTCCCTCTCCGGTACGAGGATTTATTTCGAGGACGATAGACGATTTACCCAACGTGCCGGTGAACAACTGCGCGCCGGTCTCGGCCCAAGTTGCCGTCGAGACAAAAGAACCCGTTAGAAGAAAAACAGCAAAAAGACGTAACAGTCCTCGGTACATCACTTCATCCTTGAATAAGCGAGCAACTGCCCGCGAAAGTAGCTGCGGATTATGGCGAGCTTGCGCGCTGGAATCGAGCGCCGTCGCGCTCAGCTCAAGCACATGCTGATCATCACCACCATAAGTAAACCGATGTACACGCGCGCATGCAGCCGATCCGGTATCCGCCCAATCCATTGCGCAGCCAATCTGATCCCCAGCAACGAACCAACCGTCAGCAGCGCAAACGCCAGCACATCGACATACCCGATATACCAGGCACCCAAATCAGACTCAGTGAAACCGGCCAGCGCCATGTACGTCAACGTCCCCGCCAACGCTACCGGGACGCTGAGCGGATTGGCCGTGGAGGTCGCTTTCGACATGCTCAGCCCGCAGCGGCGCAGCAGCGGCACGGTCATGACGCTTCCTCCTACACCTAGGAAGGTCGCGATGGCGCCGATGCCTGCGCCGCCGGCGGATGTTTCCGTCATGGTCAGTCGCCGTGGGAATGTGGTTTGGGACTGTGTGAGAAATCCTCGGCGCAGCAGGCAACCGACGATGGTCACGCCCAGGTAGGCGATGAAGGCGTAGCGGATCACTTGACCGCTGACCCACATCGCAGCGATGGCGCCGACGACCGCGCCTACGCCGATAAACCCGCCCAATGGCCAGAGGTATTCTCGGAGCAGATTGCCAGCGCGTTGGTGTTTGCGTGTGGCGATCAGGGCGTTGACGACCATCACGCAGGTCGAGGTGGCCACGGCGATGTGCATGGCCGATTGCGCGATGGGGTCGTCGGCTGCATGGCTGGCGGTGAGCATGCGATAGAGCAGCGGCACGATGACGAAGCCGCCGCCGAAACCGAAGAGCACGGCGCTGATGCCGGTGAGGCAACCGAACAGCGTAAGCAGGAGGTAGAACATGGTGGGCGTCCAGGATCGGGGGAGCCCAGGACATTAGAGCGTGATTCACTGGCCGGCTTCAGTAGTTGGGCCAATAATGTTCGCGTTTACGCCAATCGCTGGAACACGCCTGATGCGCAATATTTCGATCAATCAGCTCGATGACACGCCTCGCCCGGTCGTGGCCATCGGTACCGATTATTCCCACGGCCGCCTACTCCCGTTTCATACGCATCGCCGTGGGCAATTACTTTACGGCGCCACCGGCGTGATGCAAGTCAGCACTCGGAACGGTAATTGGGTGGTGCCGCCGCAACGCGCGGTGTGGATTCCGCCGGGCGTGGCCCATGAGGTGTTGATGCTCGGGGTGAGCACGCGCAGTGTGTATATCGAACCGGGCAAGGTGGATCTGGGGCCAGACTGCCAAGTGCTCAATGTGTCGCCGCTGCTGCGGCATTTGCTGATGGAAGCGGTGGACGTGCCACTGATGTACGACCAGGCCGGACGCGACGGTGTGCTGATCAACTTGCTCTTGCATGAACTGGCACGCAGCGCGCCCCTTGCCCTACACATTCCATACCCGCCGAAGGAAAGCTCCTCAGTCTGTGTCAGACCTTTCTGAACATGCCCAACACCCATCAATCCCCGCAGGATTGGGCCGATCAGTTACACATAAGCTTGCGTACCTTTAACAGATTGTTTCGGCAGCAGACCGGGCTCAGCTTTCGTCAGTGGCGCCAGCAGGCGTGCGTCGTGCAGGCGTTGGCACGGTTGGCGGCGGGGGAAGCGGTGACGCGGATTGCCCTGGACTTCGGCTACGAGAGCCCGGCGGCGTTTTCGACGATGTTTCGGCGAGTGCTGGGACAGGCACCGTCCGTCTGGTTGGAGCCGACGAACTAGGCAAACTCGAAAAATGCATTTGATCCCGGCCGAAAACAACTGTACAAAAACACAGTACATTTTCAATCAGCACTTTTGAGCCCGGAGCACACCATGGCCTCTCTTGCGATGAACCACGTCCTCGAACGCATTGCCCTTTTCCAGTTCACCCCGACCCACTGCGTCCAGGCCCGCGCCATGCTGGGCTGGAGCATTGAACAACTGTCGCGCGAGGCCGAGGTGGCGGTGGCAGATATCCAGCGTTTCGAAGCTCAGCAGGACGTGGCGGACGCCGCGAGACTGGCACTGGCTTATCGGTTTGAAGCGCAGGGGTTGGTGTTCTTCCCGGGGTTTGCACCGGGGCGCAGTGTCAGGGCGCAGGCTATGGCGGGGGAATCGGTGGGGCGTGGGGATTTTGCGATGGCCGAATAAGGAGCGCTAAGGATGGACATCGAAAGAAGCACGGGCAACGTCTACGCAGATTTGGGACTGCAGGGTGCAGATGAAATGCTGATCAAATCGGGATATGCGACAAAAATGGCCGCGTTGATCAAGACTGCCAACCTGAACGAATCTGAAGCGGCGCAAATGACTGGCATCACCTTGGAAACACTAAGTCAGATACTTCGTGGAAAATTCAGGGATTTGTCAGTCGCTACGATGGAGGATTACCACCGGCGAATGAAGGAAATAGGAATCTGATTCATCCGGTTCGCACCGAGGCGAACCGGATGAAATCGTCAGGCGTTCTGCACTAGCGCCTCCCCCTCCTCTTCAACCGCCATCCACCACGCACTCCCCCGTTGTGGATGCGCAATGTTGAACGCCTCCCCCATTCGCGGTGTGGTAATCGCAATACTGCGTTCCCATGCAAGGGCGAGGATGCGGTCGAAGGGTTCGTGCCAGGCGTGCATGGCCAGGTCGAAGGTGCCGTTGTGGATCGGGAAGAGCCAGCGGCCCTTGAGGTCGATGTGGGCTTGCAGGGTTTCTTCCGGTTGCATGTGCACGTGGGGCCATTCGACGTTGTAGGCGCCGGTTTCCATCAGGGTCAGGTCGAACGGGCCGTATTGTTCGCCGATGCGTTTGAAGCCGTCGAAGTAACCGCTGTCGCCGCTGAAGAAGATTCGTGTGTCGGCATCGATCATGACCCATGACGCCCACAGCGTGCTGTTGCCGTCGAACAGGCCACGGCCGGAGAAGTGCTGCGATGGGGTGGCGATGAAGCGGATACCGGCGATTTCGGTGCCCTGCCACCAGTCGTACTGGCGCACCTTGCTGGCGTCGATGCCCCATTTGATCAGGGTGTCGCCCACGCCCAGCGGAGTCAGGAAGTAAGTGGTTTTGGCGGCGAGTTTGAGCACCGCTTCGTAGTCGAGATGGTCGTAATGATTGTGCGAGAGGATCACTGCTTCGATCGGCGGCAGTTCGTCGATGCTGATCGGTGGTTGGTGGAAGCGTTTCGGACCCGCCCATTGCACCGGCGAGGCGCGCTCGGCGAAGACCGGATCGGTGATCCAGAATTTGTCGCGCATCTTTAGCAACAGCGTCGAGTGCCCCAAGCGGTAAACGCTGTGATTGGGCGCTGCGAGCAGATCTTCACGGGTCAGCGGTTGCACAGGAATGGCGGCGCTCGGACGGGTGTCGCGCGGTTTGTGGAAAATCATGTTCCACATGATCCGCAGCATTTTGCGTACCCCTTCGCGCTGCACCGGCGCATGATTGCGAAACAGCCCTTGATCCTGTCGAGAGGCTTCAGGCGTGGGAGTGTTATCCGGGAGAGAGACTGGATTGGCCATGACTGAACGACTCCGAAAAACCGTGTGCTGCACGGTGTTCCACGGGAAATGAAAATGGCCAAGCTGCACGCAAAGGCCAAACGCTCTGGTTTGTAAAGTGCGAGGATTAACGCAACATTACACTGAGCGGTGTAGTTTCTAGGTTGCATCAAAGCCGGCGCCAAGTAAACTGCCGAGTGTAATTTCCTTCCTTCTCTGCCGAAGTCCGCTCATGACCGCTCCACAACGCCTCACCGACCGCAAACGCGAAGCCATCATCCAGGCGGCGATCGCCGAATTCCGTGCCCACGGGTTCGAAATCACCAGCATGGACAAGATCGCCGCCACGGCCGGCGTGTCGAAGCGAACGGTGTACAACCACTTCCCGAGCAAGGAAGAGCTGTTCGCCGAGATCCTTAATCAGTTGTGGGCGCGGATCATTGCCGAGCCATCGGTGAGCTACGACCGCGAGCAACCGCTGCATGAGCAGCTGCGCCTGATGCTGCGAGAAAAAGTGCAGATGATGGCCGACGAGAATTTTCTCACCCTCGCCCGGGTGGCGATTGCCGCAACCATTCATTCCCCTGAACGTGCGCAGAACATGATTGAGCGCATGGGCGAGCGCGAGGAAGGACTGACTGTCTGGATACGCGCGGCGCAAGCCGACGGACGGCTCAAACCGGTGGATCCAGAATTTGCCGCGCATCAAGTACAAGGTTTGCTCAAGGCATTCGCATTCTGGCCGCAGATCTCGCTGGGTCGCGCGGCCCTTGATCCAGACGCGCAGAATGCAGTTGCCGAGTCGGCGCTGGAGATGTTCCTGGCACTGTATCAGCGGTGAATCACTGGCGCGGCGAGCCGCGTACAACTAATTTCGCAAAAAGTTATACAAACTCGTGAAAAATTCCTTTCTTGTACAACTTTATTAAGTTTTGTATAAGTAGCCATCTGCCAGTAACGGAACGCTGGCATTGAGCAGTCACCACCGAATGCCGTCTGTGCATTTCGGTCTGCCGGCGCAGGAATAGGGACTGAATCCTTTTGATTTTCCCCACTTCCCGAGTATCGCAAGCATGTTTTTCAATCGCCAGAAAGCCGCCCTCGCTGAACTGCAACACACCGTTTTTGACCAAGCTGCGATGCTCGAAGCGATCAACCGTTCGATGGCGGTGATCGAATTCGATCTTGATGGCGTGGTGTTGCGTGCCAATGACAATTTCCTCAAGACCATGGGTTACACGGCTGCCCAGGCGATCGGCCAGCCGCACCGGCATTTCTGCACACCAGAGTTCGGGCGCAGTGCCCAATACACTGAGCTGTGGTCGCGCCTGAAAAACGGTCAGTTCCAGTCCGGCACCTTTGAACGGGTCGACAGCAAAGGCCAGCCGATCTGGCTCGAGGCCAGTTACAACCCGATCAAGGATGCGTCGGGACGGGTGATCAAAGTGGTCAAGTACGCGATGGATGTCACCGCCAAGGTGCAGCAGGAGAACGAGGCCAACGCCAAGCTGCAGGCGATCGATCGCGCGATGGCGGTGATCGAGTTCGATCTCGACGGCAACATTCTTACCGCCAACCAGAATTTTCTCACGCGCATGGGTTACAGCCTCGCAGAGCTCAAGGGCCAGCATCACCGCCTGTTCTGCACCCCGGCGCTGGTCAACAGCGGCGCCTATCAGGATTTCTGGCGGCGCCTGAATCAGGGCGAGTTCTTCCACGGACAGTTCGAGCGCGTGGATAAGCGCGGTCAGATCGTCTGGCTGGAGGCCAACTACAACCCCGTCTATGACGCTTCGGGGCGCTTGTACAAAGTCGTGAAATTCGCGTCTGACGTTACCGCTCGTGTCGAGCAACACGAGCAAGACGCACGCAGTGCCAGCACCGCTTATCACATCTCGGTAGCGACGCGAAAAGTCGCCGAGCAAGGTACGCAGGTGATTCAACAGGCTGCCAGCGAAATGCGCGAAATCGCCGAGGACATCAGCCAGTCCTCAACGCTGATCGCACAACTGGGTGACCGCTCCGAGCAGATCACCGCCATCGTCAACACCATCCGCGCGATCGCCGATCAGACCAACCTGCTCGCCCTCAACGCCGCCATCGAAGCCGCGCGCGCCGGTGAACAGGGCCGCGGCTTTGCCGTGGTGGCCGATGAAGTACGGCAACTGGCGGCGCGCACCAGCGGCTCCACCGCCGAGATCTCCACCATGATCAGCCTGATCCAGAGCGAAACACGGCAGGCGATCAAAAGCATGCAAGGCACCCGCGACCGCGCCGCAGAAGGCGTGGAACTGGCCAATCAGGCCGGCACGGTGATTCTGCAGATTCGCGATGGCGCCAGTGAGGCGGTGGATGCGGTGAGCATGTTTGCCAATGAGCGGGTGCCGAATTGAGGCTTGTGCAGGGTCGATAGAACGAGTCGCAACCTTCGTGGGCAGTCCGCGAAGGTCGGCCGCCACAACGCAGAGCTATAGTGACGACACGTCCCAAGCCCCGCCGAGTGCCCCATGAATAACGAAAAACCTGGAATGTCCAACGCCCCCATCGATCACCTGCGCTTCCACCGCCCCCACGCCCATCTGAATACGACCTTCGGCAACGACGCCTTCGCCCTGCGCGCCGAAGCCTTTGCGCGGTTCTTCGGCACGCCGCTGTTCCTTGGAGCGCAAACCTTGATCGTTGCGGTATGGATCAGCCTCAACGTATGGGGCGTGACTCAATTCGACGTCTACCCGTTCATCCTGCTGAACCTGGCCTTCAGCCTGCAAGCGGCCTACGCCGCGCCATTGATCCTGCTTGCACAAACCCGTCAGGCCGCGCGCGACAAAGCGCAGGCCGACGCCGATGCGCAGCACCGCGAAGCTCTGGCATTGGCCAATACCGAACGTCAGGCTGAGGCGGCGAAGAATTCCGCACAATTGCTGGCGTTGCTGGAACAAAACACCCGCCTTACCGAAATGACGAAAACCCTCACCGAGCGCATCGAAGGACTGACCAGCGAGTTGCACGCTCACGTGTGCCAGAACTAAGGCCGCCTTCGCGAGCAGGCTCGCTCCCACATTGGATCTGTGGCGTTCACAAAATCCCTGTGGGAGCGAGCCTGCTCGCGAAGAGGCCCGCAACCACACAGCAAAACCTCAACCGCGCACCAGACTCCGCACCGCAACAATCTCCGGCACTTCAACCTTGCTCATGTAAACCCGCAACGGCTCGGTGATGTTGATGCGGTCGTCGATGTGTTGATCGAGCAGCAGCTGAATCAATTCGCGCTTGAGCGTCATGGTGGTGTCCGACAGCGGTGCCCAGACGAATTCACTGGCGGGGATGATGCCGTCGTCGGCCACGTCCATGCCGAATGAATCTTCGCTGAAGCGCACGATGTACTGGCCGGTCTTGCGGTTGAGGCCGACGAAGCCTTTGAGATCGTCGGCAGCCTGGCAGATGAGTTGGGAGGTGATGCGCATGGTAAACCTCACGAAAGATGATCGATGGTTTACACGCAGGGCAATGTAGCGGCGCGCCCTCTGCCGGGGCGTCAGCCGAGGGCAAGCGTACTGCAAACAGCGCCACAAAAGTGCAGGAAATTTCCGTTTTGCTCGGTTTATGTCGGTCTGGCGATAGCCCTGCGGCGCGTCAATTGTTAAAAGGTACGTCTCGAAAAAAACCTGCGAAAGGAACTCGACCATGCCTGCCACTTTTACCCGAAGCGCTCTGGTGCTGAGTCTGTTGTTCGGCCTCGGTCAGGCGCATGCCGCCAGCCACCCGGAGCCCAAGGCAATCGCTGCCGCCCATGGCATTCCGCATCCTGCGGTGATCGCCCACCGTGGCGCGTCGTTCGATGCCCCGGAGTCCACCGCTGCGGCCTACAAACTGGCCCGTGACCTCGGCGCCGATTACCTGGAAATGGATTTGCAGCGCAGCAAGGACGGCGTGCTCTTCGCCCTGCACGACGACAACCTGCAACGCACCACCGACGTCGCCAGCAAATTCCCCGAGCGCAAGGACAGCCCGGCCACCGCGTTCACCATGGCCGAACTGAAAACCCTCGATGCCGGCAGCTGGTTCAACAGCAAATATCCTGACCGCGCACGCCCCTCCTACGCCGGGCTGAAGATTCTTACCCTCGATGAAATCATCGACATCGCCCGCGCCAACCCGCAGCACAAGCCGGGCCTGTACATCGAAACCAAAGAGCCGCAGCTGTTTCCCGGCATCGAACATGACCTCAAGGAAAAACTGCAGGATCGCGGCTGGCTGAGCCCGGCCGGTTCGAAACTGGCGAAAAGTGCGCTGGGCGTCGGTCAGGGCAAAGGCAAGGTGATCCTGCAGACCTTCGACAAAAACAGCCTGCAATTGCTGGAAAAGGAAATGCCGCAAGTGCCGAAGATTCTGCTGTTGTGGGTCGGCGAAGGCAGCATCGAGCCTAAATCCGCCGTGACGTTTGCCGCGTCCGGCGAGAAAGACAAAAACGTTTTCTACGGCAAGCAGGAACCGAAGTCGGAAGCGGAATTCAAGCAATGGGTCGACTACGCCAAGGCCCAGGGCGCGATCGGCACCGGCCCTTCGGCGAAGCTGACCCATGGTGGTGATCAGAGCTATTCCGATCTGGTGCAACCGTGGATGAATCAGTACACCCACGATCAGGGCATGCTGGTACATGTTTATACAGTCGACGAGGCGGTGGACTACGAGAAAGTCATGGCGGCGGGTGTCGACGGCATCTTTACCAACCGAGCCAGTGAACTGTTGAAGTTTTACAAGCGTCCGGCTGTTGGCAGTGTTGATGAGGTTCTGAAGAAGAACGGTTTCTAAGTTGTTATCGAGTCGCCTGCTTCGCGAGCAGGCTCGCTCCGACAAAGAGCAGTTTTATCGCGAAGCAGAGATTTAAGGGTGAGTTAAGTTGCGCTGGTTAATCTGAACCCACTTACACAGATCAACCACTTCAACGCACTGCCAAGGAATGAACCGATGAAAACTTTGACTGCCCTGTTTACCGCCGCTGCCCTGACCCTCACCGCCGGCCTGGCTCAGGCTGATGTTCGCATCGACCAGATCCCGCAACTGGTCAAGGACGGCAAGATCAAGTCGCTGGAATCGATGAACGCCGAAGCACTGAAACTGCACCCGGGCGCAACGATTACCGATACCGACCTGGATAACCACTTCAATGGTTACGAGTATGAAGTTGAACTTAAGACTGCTGACGGCAAAGAGTTCGACGTGGACTTTGATGCCACCACCGGTAAAGTGCTGAGCGACAAGCAAGACACTTGATAGACCGCTGTTAAAGAGCCGCACGATTGAAAAATCGTGCGGCTTTTTCATGCCTGCCGTAAATCATGTGGGAGCGAGCCTGCTCGCGAAAGCGGAGTGGCCGCGACATCAATGTTGACTGTTCCACACCATCGCGAGCAGGCGAAGACCGACTAAAGTTGCAGAACGCTTGACCTCGCAATCAAGCACTCAACCGCGCCGTCACCTCATTCAACTGCCCCGACAACCCATGCAAATTCTGACTGGCACTTTCGGTGCGCTGCACGTTGTCCAGGTTGGTGCTGGCAATCGCGGTGATTTCAGTCAGGTTACGCGAGATATCCTCGGCCACCGACGTCTGCTCTTCTGCCGCCGTGGCGATCTGCCGGTTCATGTCGCGAATCGCCTCCACCGCCAAGGTGATGCGCTCCAGCATCGCGCCGGCCTGGGTCACCTGTTCGACGCTTTCATCACTGCGCGCCTGGCCGCTCTCGATAGCCTGCGCGGCATCGACAGCGCCGGTCTGCACGTTCTGAATAATCTGGTTGATCTCGATGATCGACTCCGCCGTGCGCTGAGCGAGGTTGCGCACCTCATCGGCGACGACGGCAAAACCACGCCCGGCCTCGCCCGCCCGCGCCGCTTCGATGGCCGCGTTGAGCGCCAGCAGGTTGGTCTGTTCGGCGATGCCACGAATCACTTCCAGCACCTTGCCGATACGACCGCTGTCGGTTTCCAGGCGACGAATCACCGTGGCGGTGTTGGCGATTTCGCCGCGCATCTGCGTGATCGAGTGAATGGTGGTCTGCATGACCTTTTCACCCTGCTGCGCCGACTGATCGGCATCGTCGGCAGCACGCGCGGCATCGGCGGCATGACGGGCGACTTCCTGGGCGGTGGCGGACATTTCATTCATCGCCGTGGCCACTTGATCAGTGCGGTTGAATTGCTCGCTGGTGCCGCCGGCCATGGTCGTGGCAATGGCGTTCAACTCGCCGCTGGCGCTGTCCAGATCACCGGCGCTGCGTTGCAAGCGAGTGAAGGTGTCCGCCAGAAAATCGCGCAGAGTGTTCGCTGCGGCGGCGAGGTTGCCCAGTTCATCGCGACGCTCGCTGACAACACGTTCGGCCAACTGGCCACGGCTCAAGCGGGTGACGTAATCGATGAGGTTGCGGATCGGCTCGATCAGGTTGCGGCTGACCAGCCACAGGCTCAGCAGACCAATCAACAAGCCTGACGCGAGCATCACCAACAGCCCCAGCCACACGGTGCGCTCAGCGCTGGCACTGATCAACGCCGATTGCGAGGTGCCCTGCTCGCGCAGCTCGGCGACCAGTGCGCTCATCTGCTCGCTGGTGGCGCGATCAACGCCTTTGACCGCTGCGTCGCCGGCGCTCGGATCACCACCGGCAACGACGTAGGCATCGCGGCCTTTCTGGTAGGCCGTGCCCAACTGGCGATGCTCCTCGCGCAAACGTTCGATGCGGGATTTGAGATTGGCCTCGATGCCTTTCTGGCCGGCCAGTTCGCCGAGAATATTCTGCACGTCGCGCTGACGCTCTTCAAACTGGCTCCAGTATTTCGCCAGATCCGCCGGTTGCTTGCCGCGCAGCAGGACGTTTTTCCATTCCTGCACCTGCACTTTGAATTGCAGGTTGGCTTCATCGATCAATTGCGAAGTGTGCAGCGGGCCGGCGATCAACTGGCTATAGCTTTGCACGCCGTTGGAGAGGAAATGAAAGCAGGCCAGCGCGATCAACAATATTGCCAGCAGACTGCCGCTCAGCAGGGCGAGAATTTGCGTTCTCAGGGATTTTTGCAGCATTGCAAGGTACTCGAAGCAGGGATGAGGCACGCCCGAGCGGACGTGAAAAATGGCCGGACTTCCCTGTCGACGTACCATGGCCAAGGGCCGATGGCGCGCAACCTAACTCACCTGAGATCGGCGCGCCAGAGGGCTTCTTGAGAATCTTCCGACAGTCGGTAACGCGTTGATTTGCAGTCACTTTACTGTCACAAAACGGTCATGCTGGCTTGCGATGATGCCGCTCAGGTGAACCTGAAAATCCCCCACCAGACACCCTCCTCGCAGTGAGCCGCCATGAACCACAGCCTCGATATCAGCCATCGTGCCCCGGACCTGTTTGGCTTGCTCTACGGCTTTCGCTTTGTACCCGGTGAGCGCGGGCGCGAGATCGATTCGGCGACGGCTTTGCGCTGTTTGCAGGACGACGGCGACAGCGAAGAATTTCTCTGGCTGCACCTGAACCTGGCCCACGCCGCGTGCGAGCGCTGGATGAAAAGTCATCTGCAATTACCCGAGGAGTTTTTCGAAGCGCTGCACGAAGGTTCGCGATCGACGCGCATCGAGCATGTCGATTCGGCGCTGCTGGCGGTGGTCAACGATGTGGTGTTCAACCTCAGCAGCATGGTCTCCTCCGACGTGTCGACGCTGTGGGTCTGCGTGCGCAGCAAACTGATCGTCAGCGCGCGCCTGCAACCGCTGCACTCGGTGGACAAGTTGCGCTCGTCGGTGAAGGCCGGCGAATGCTTTCGCTCGCCCTCGGAACTGCTCGTGCATTTGCTGCGCGATCAGGGCGAAGTGCTGACGCAGATCGTGCGCAAGACCAGTCTGAGTGTCGATCAGGTCGAAGACGAACTGCTCTCCTCGCGCCTGTCGACCAACCGCGCCGAACTTGGCGCCAACCGTCGCGTGCTGGTGCGTCTGCAACGGCTGCTGGCGCTGGAGCCGGGTTCGCTGCTGCGCCTGCTCAATCGTCCGCCGCCGTGGTTGCAGAAGGAGGACGTCAAGGAGTTGCGCAAATCCACCGAGGAGTTTGCGCTGATCATCAACGACCTCACGGCCCTCGGCGAACGCATCAAACTGTTGCAGGAAGAAATCGCCGCCAACCTCAACGAACAGAGCAACCGTACGCTGTTCACCCTGACGGTGGTGACGGTGCTGGCCTTGCCGATCAACATCATTGCCGGTTTTTTCGGGATGAATGTCGGCGGTGTGCCGCTGTCCCAGGACCCGCACGGATTTTGGGTGCTGGTCGCGTTGGTTGCGACGTTTACCGTGATTGCCGGGCGCTGGGCGTTTCGCAAGCGTGGGGATTATTGAGCGCAAATCCCACACACAAGACAGTCCTCCCTGTGGGAGCGAGCCTGCTCGCGAAGTCGGTGTGTCAGATAAATCAATGTTGAATGACATGGCGCTTTCGCGAGCAGGCTCGCTCCCACAGGGGCAATGTGCTCAATGTCAGAGCGTTGAACGTACGACCTCGCCGAGCCAATCCATAAACACCCGCACCCGCAGCGGCAAATGCCGTTGCCGTGCGTATAACAACGAAATCGCCATCGGCGGTGCGGTGTGTTGCGGCAGTACGGTCACCAGTTCGCCATTTTCCAGATGCGGCTGCATGCCGGTGCGCGGTACCTGCGTCAGGCCGAAGCCGCCCAGGCACGCCGCTTCATAGGCATCGGTGCTGTTGACCGTGACACTGCCGGCCATCGCCACCCGTCGCACTTCGCCACCCTCCTCATACACAAACCCTTCCGAACGCGAGCCCAGTACGCCGACGTAATGCACCAGTCGATGCTGCGCCAGATCCTCGATGGTCTGCGGCACGCCGTAACGTTGCAGGTAAGCCGGGCTGGCGCAATTGACCATCGGGAAGTCGCCAAGATGCCGGGCGACCACCGACTGATCCGGCTGCGCGCCGATGCGCAATACGCAGTCGAAACCTTCGCTCAGCAGATCGACACGGCGATCGGTGCTGCTGATTTCCATCTGCAGATTCGGGTGGCGATCCATGAATTCCGGCAGGCGCGGCATGATCAAGCGTCGCGCGAGGATGTTCGGCATATCGACGCGGATGCGCCCGGTCAGCGAAGCCTCGTCCTGACGGAACAGCCCTTCGATTTCATCCATGTGCGAGAGCAAGTCCTTGCTGCGTTCATACAGCACCAGTCCATCCTGAGTGGCCTGCACCTTGCGCGTGGTGCGCTGCAACAGCCGCGTGCCGAGCAAGGCTTCGAGTGCCTGCACCTGTTCGGACACTGTGGAGCGCGGCAGGCCGAGGCTTTCCCCGGCGAGAGTGAAACTCGACAGTTCGCTGACCCGGACGAAGGTGCGCAGCAGTTCCAGTTTGTTCATGACAAGCCCCGGTGATTGTTCGGCTGAGCCGATCAGTGATTCCGCTTTTGCCGTGTTTATCACCTCAGGGCGGATAAATAAACTTCTTCCATCCCATTCAACGCAATCGAGGAAGTCCGCATGAACCGCAAAATCGCACTGATCACTGGCGCAAGTCGTGGCCTCGGCCGCAGTGCCGCCCTGCACCTCGCCGCGCAAGGCATCGACATCATCGGCACCTACAACAGCCGCGCCGACGAGGCCCAGGCGCTGGTCACTGAATTGCAGGCACTCGGCGCGAAAGCGGCGATGCTGCAGCTGGACGTCGGCCACAGCGAAAACTTCGCCGCGTTTGCCGCGCAGGTTGAACAGGTATTGGGGCAAACCTTTGAGCGTCAGCGCTTTGATTTCCTGATCAACAACGCCGGGGTCGGCGTGCATGCGCTGTTCAGCGAAACCACCCCGGAGCAGTTCGATCTGCTGATGAACGTGCAGTTGAAAGGGCCGTTTTTCCTGACTCAGCAATTGCTGCCGCTGATCAATGACGGTGGGCGCATCGTCAATATCTCGAGCGGCCTGACCCGCTTCAGCCTGCCGGGTTACGGCGCTTATGCGGCGATGAAAGGCGCGATGGAAGTGCTGACGCGTTATCAGGCGAAAGAGCTGGGGGCGCGGCAGATTGGCGTGAACGTTCTGGCGCCGGGGGCGATTGAAACCGATTTTGGCGGTGGCACGGTGCGCGACAACAGCGCGGTCAACGCGATGGTCGCCAGCAATACCGCGCTGGGTCGTGTAGGGCTGCCGGATGATATTGGCGGTGCACTGGCGCTGCTGCTGTCGGAGGGCGGACAGTGGATCAACGGTCAGCGGGTCGAGGCATCCGGCGGCATGTTTCTCTGAACTCAACCAACAGACTGTTTGTGGCGAGGGGATTTATCCCCGCTGGGCTGCGGAGCGGCCCCAAAATCGGGTCTGCTACGCAGCCCAACGGGGATAAATCCCCTCGCCACACAGGTTTACCTCAGCTTTCACATGCGCGGCGGGCCATGAAGCGCTCGCGGAGGACGTCATAACCCCAGTGGTAGATATAGGTGTACGGCAGGAAGAACAGCAGCACGCCAATGTCGAGCAACAACGCCTGCCACAGGCTGACCGACAGCCACCAGGCAATCAGCGGCACGCCCATCACGATCAGTCCACCTTCGAACAGCAACGCATGCACTACACGGACCCAGGCGTTGTGCGGCAGATTCATCCGCGCCAATGCACGGTCGAAAAAACGGTTGAACACCACATTCCACGCCAGCGCCAACAGCGCGATCAACACGGTCACCGCGCCCATGTCGAGCAGCGGCTTTTGCATGATCCAGGCGAGCAGCGGCGTGCAAATCAGGATCGCGAGAAACTCGAAACCAACCGCCTGGAAAACACGTTCGGTGATGGACTTGTGGGCAGTCATGGCCTGACTCCTTGTTTGACGATGGTTGCCATGATCCAACTGAATACCGATACTTCAAAACCAATAACCATCGATCAAGGCGATAGTTCATGGCTTCGCAGGAAGTGCTGTTGGCGTTTGTCCAGGCAGCGACGCAAGGCTCATTTTCCGCAGCGGCGCGCAAACTGGGGCGCAGTCAGTCGACCATCAGCGCGGCGGTCGCCAGTCTGGAGATTGATCTGGATTTGCAGCTATTCGACCGCAGCAGCCGCAAACCGACACTCACCCCCGCCGGCCACGTGATGCTGCAAAAAGCCGAGGCGATTCTGGCCGCCACCAGTCGTCTGGAGATGAGCGCGCGGCAATTGGCGCAAGGTGTGGAACCGAAGCTGACGGTGGCGATTTCCGATACCTACCAGTCGTATCGTTTCGAGGCGGCGCTGGTGGATTTCGAGCAGCGTTATCCGGAGCTTGAGCTGGAATGCCTGATTGCCGAATGCGAAGACCTGATCGAACTGGTCCAGCGCGGCCGGGCGCATCTGGCCTTCGCGGAAATGCAGGACAACTACCCGCCGGATCTGGTGACCTCGACCGTGGCCGAGCGCACGGAGATAGCCCTGTTCGTCAGCCGTGAGCATGCCTTGGCGAAGCTTGAGCATGTCGATCAGCAGATCCTCGAACAACATCGCGAGCTGCGGCTGGCGACCATCGTCAATCCCTACGACAGTCGCGGCAAAGGCCGGGTGTGGTCGGCGCCGAGTTACCTGATGCTGCTGGAAATGGCGGAAAAAGGCTTTGGCTGGGCACCGTTGCCGAGGTGGCTGGTGCAGCGTTATGCCAATGATTTGCTGATAGAGCTCGACGTGCGCGGCTGGCCGAAACCGGTGTTTGTCGACGCCTTGTGGTCGCGCTTGTATCCGCCGGGGCCGGCAGGGAGCTGGTTGCTCAGCAAGATGCTCGAATAAGCGCTTGAAATCAAAAGCCCCTCACCCCAGCCCTCTCCCGGTGGGAGAGGGGGCCGACCGAGGTGTCTGGCGTTATGCATCGACCTGAAAAACCTTATCGATTATGGATTCAAGACAATTCGTTCAAGTCGGTGAATCCCTCCAATATCCCCCAATCAGTCCCCTCTCCCTTTGGGAGAGGGTTAGGGTGAGGGCAATCCACAGGCTGCCCACACTAGGCAGAGCGCCAAGGTCAGAGCATTTCGAGCGCCATGATACGTGCTCGAATAAACCGCCGCTCCGGCTCCTGCCGCGTCAACTCCAGCGCCCGCTGATACGCCGCCCGCGCCTGCTCCACCCGGCCCAATTGCCGGCAAAACTCCGCCCGCGCCGAATGCGCCAAGTGGTAATCCTGCAACTCCCCACGCGCCAAAATCCCTTCTACCAACAACAACCCGGCCAACGCTCCATCCCGTTTGGCCACCGCCACCGCCCGGTTCAGCTCGATCACCGGCGACGGCACCGCGCGCAGCAACACGTCGTACAGACCGACAATCTGCTGCCAGTCCGTTTCCGCCGCCGACGGTGCTTCCGCATGCACCGCTGCAATCGCCGCTTGCAGGCAATACGGCCCGAACCGCCGCGTACTCAGCGCGCGCTCGACCAGCGCGCAGCCTTCGGCCATCAACCCGGCGTCCCACAACGAGCGATCCTGATCGTCGAGCAACACCAGTTCACCGCTCGGCGAGGTGCGCGCCGGTCGCCGTGATTCATGCAGCAGCATCAGCGCCAGCAGACCCGTGACTTCCGGCTCCGGCAGCAACTCCATCAACAAGCGCCCCAGCCGAATCGCTTCGCGCGTCAGATCCTCGCGTGTCAGCTCGGCACCGACCGAGGCCGAATAGCCTTCGTTGAACACCAGATAAATCACCCGCAATACGCTGTCGAGGCGCTCGGGCAATTCGTTCAGCGTGGGCACTTGATAAGGGATTTTCGCGTCGCGGATCTTGGCCTTGGCGCGCACGATGCGCTGGGCAATCGCCGCCGGCGCCGAGAGAAAAGCGCGGGCGATTTCCTCGGTGGTGAGGTCGCAGACTTCGCGCAAGGTCAGCGGCACTTGCGCATCCGCCGCCAGGGCCGGGTGGCAGCAGGTGAAGATCAGCCGCAAGCGATCGTCTTCCACGTCTTCGCCACTCCAGTCAGCCTGTTCCAGCTCATCGAGTTGTGCCAGCAGCAACGGTTGCGACGCCTTGAACCGCGCGCGCCGGCGCAGCACATCGATGGCTTTGAAACGTCCGGTGGAGACCAGCCAGGTGCGCGGATTGTCCGGCACGCCGTCGCGCTGCCAGCGTTCGACCGCGACGAAGAACGCCTCGTGCAAGGCTTCTTCGGCGAGGTCGAAATCACCGAGCAGGCGGATCAGCGTGGCCAGAATCCGCCGCGACTCCTCACGGTAGACCTGCTCGACCCGCGCCCTGACGTCAGACATTCAACTGCCGCACCGGGCGCACTTCAACGCTGCCGACCCGCGCTGCCGGAATGTTGCCGGCGACCTGAATCGCTTCGTTGAGATCCTTGGCATCAATCAGGTAGAAACCGGCCAGTTGCTCCTTGGTTTCAGCGAAAGGCCCGTCGGTGATCGACAACTTGCCGTTGCGCATGCGTACCGTGGTGGCGGTCTCTACCGATTCCAGCGCTTCGGCGGCGATCATCCGCCCGCTGCCCTGCACCGACTCGGCGTAGGCCCAGCATTCGGCGTCTTCCGGGCTGTCGGGCGAGGTGTGCAGCAGGCGTTCATCGCTGTAGACCAGGCATAGGTATTTCATGGCGATCTCCTGATTCGAACGGATCAACTATGGCTGAAGATCAGGGGGTTACATCGAACAGCGTCGCGCCGCTCATCGGATCGAACGGTGCCGACCAGTGCTCATGGGCAATCTTCCACGCACCGCCGACCTGCCGATAACAGGCGGTCACACGCATCCAGCAACTCTGGGTTTCGCCCTTGTCGTTGGTGCCGCCGCAATTGGCCACCCAGTGGGCGAAAGCGATGTTGTCGGCGCTTTCGATGGCGATTTCGTGGAACTCGAAGATGTGCGGGCCGGGGCACATTTCCATGCACTCGACCCAATGCGCGCGGTACGCCGCTTTGCCTTTGAATTGCAGGGCCTTGATCGCATCGAACGAGACGATGTCGTCGGCGTACAGGGCCATGACTTTCTCGACGTCCTTGGCCATTACTGCTTCGCGATAGGTGTTGATCAGGCTCTGGATTTCGCTTTGTGCGCTCATGGTGTTCTCCGTGGTTTTTGTTGTGAAGACACCCTTAGTCGTTTGCCCAATGCGCGGATCGACAGGGCAAACAAAAAAATTTCGCCGACAACAATGTCGCTAGAATCCGAGCTTCAATCCTTGTAGGAAAAAGGAAATTCCCGTGTCAGCCCAACTCGTGCCTTACGACAGCCTCAGCCCTTTGCAGCGTGAGCAAGTCGAGTCGATTGAAATTCACCCCGAGCAGATCAAATTCTCCGGCGACATCCACGGTGCCCTGCACACCCTGCTGTCGAAACCCGGCCCCGGAGTAAAGGGTTTTGCCCTGCTGGCGGACGACGTACCGGTGGCGTTTCTGCTGCTCAAGCGCCCGCCGGTATTGCCCGACTGGGCCGACGAACACAGCGCCACGTTGCATGCGCTGCAGGTCGATCGGCGCGCGCAAGGCAAGGGCTACGGCAAGGCTTGCCTGCAAGCGCTGCCCGCTGTCGCCCGCCAGGCCTGGCCGGAAATCAAGGGGCTGGAATTGTCGGTGGACGCTGATAACGAGGCGGCGATTGCGCTGTATGCCAGGCATGGCTATGTCGACAGCGGCGAAGCGTACAAGGGCCGGATTGGGTACGAGCGGCGGATGGGGCTGTTCTTCTGAGTATCCCCTGATCGTTCCCACGCTCCGCGTGGAAACGCCTCTTTGTGACGCTCTGCGTCACGGTTTTGGGACGCGGAGCGTCCCCGGCTGCATTACCACGCGGAGCGTGGGAACGATCAGGCAGTTTCGATAGGTGTTGGCTTCAGAGGGTCAGGATCATCTCGTGCCACGCCATGCCGCCGTGGTCGGACTCCGACGGTTTGATGTAAGCAAAGCCAAATCCGGCGTACAACGCAATGTGTTGCTCTTTGCACATCAGGTGAATTGTCGCTTTGTCCATGGCGCGCATGCGTTCGATGAATTCGCCGAGCAGGCGCTTGGCCAGGCCCTGCCCTTGGTAATCCGGATGCACCACCACCGACATGATCACCACGTTCGGGCCTTTCGGGTCGTGGCCGATCAGCTCCTTGAAGGCCTCGTCGGACATTTGCACGTCGAACGCCGCGCCGGAATTGATGAAACCGGCGACCACGCCGTCCACCTCGGCGACGATGAAGCCGTCCGGCCAGGTGGCGATGCGCGTGGCGATCTTTTCGCGGGTGGCGGCTTCGTCGCCTTCATAGGCGACGGTTTCGATGGCGTAGCAGCGGTCGAGGTCGGCGGCGCTGACGTTGCGGATCACGGTGTTCATGGCAGCTCAAAAATCTGTGGAAACAAGGCCCGCCAGCATAATGCAGAACCAACGGGGCGGACATGCTCCACCTCGATTGTTACGCCGCTCAGGCCTTGATCGGCAGCCAGATTTCCAGCGTGCCGGTATTGAGTTTCGGGTTGTAATCCTCGCTGTAGCGCTCGAATTCCGGGGCGTCCGCCGCTTCGTGGCCGGACTGCGGCAGCCACGTGTTCCAGATGTACTGGAAGGTGTCAGGGAGTTGCGTCAGTGACCCTTTGTGCTCAAACACCGCATATTTCTGCGGCTGGATTTCAACCCAGCGGTACTTTTCCGGCAGGTCGTCGAGCTTGTCGATCTGCACCCCGGCGATGTATTCGAAACCGCCCTCGCCATCCGCATTGCAGCAAACGCCGTAGGTCACTTCATTGACTTGCGCGGGGATTTTTCCCAAGTGCGGGATCAGTTTTTCCCACAACGCGGGAATGTCTTCGGTGGTCTCCTGAGTGAATCGCCCGCCGAAACCGGCAATCAGCAGAAATTGCCCGTGTTCGAAGCGAGGCTCGGTTATCTCGACGCGTTGTTGTTCATCCATGACGCGACTCCTCAGAACGGAATAGTGGATTCGGCTGGGAGTATAGAAAGCCCGACCCGTTTCGCACGTTTACAGCGAGTGCAACTGCTCGACGGCGCCCGAGCCGACAAACTCGTTGTAGCCGGAAACGATCACGTAGACCGCGAAATAGCAGAAGATCGCCGCCGATGCCAGATAGGAGTAGCGCAGCAGCTTGTCGCCCAGCAGCTTGCCGCCGTGGCTTGCAGCGAAGCACAGACCGGCCGACCACAGCAGGCCGGCGCAGAGAAAGCCGCCCAAAAACAGCGCCGAACTCAACGGACCACCGCCACCGGATCGGGCGATCAACGTGCCGCCAACCGCAGCAAACCAGAGAATCGCACTCGGCGACGACATCGCGAGGAAGATGCCGCGAAAGAATTCCTTGCGATGGGAGTTCTGCCCCACTTCCGCCGTTTCCGCCAGCAGCGCTTCGTGGTGAATTGCCGAGTAAATCATCTTGGCCGCGAAGTAGATCAGCAGCGCCGAACCGCCAATCCACAGCACCCAGCGCACGGTTTCGTATTGCAGCAGAACGGTCATGCCGGCCAGCGCCAGCACCGCGTAAATCAGGTCGCCGACACAGGTGCCCAGGCCCAGGGCGAAGCCTTGAAAGTAGCCGCGCTGCATGGCCAGGGTGATCATCGCGATGTTGGCTACGCCGATATCCAGGCACAGCGAAAGGCTCAGCAAGAAGCCGCTGGTGAATTCCATTGACCGATTTTCCTTGAAAAAAATGTTTACAACCGCGCTGGACAGTATGCCATCACTGCCCTTATCTTCCGCCACAGGTCACCGCAGTGACCAGCGTCGCTCGGACGGTTCCGGGCGCTTACGTTATCCGAGGCAACAATGGCCGAACAAGGTTCGCCGCGCCGCTTTGCGCGCATAGATCGACTCCCCCCTTACGTTTTCAACATCACCGCCGAGCTGAAGATGGCCGCTCGCCGCCGTGGTGAAGACATCATCGACCTGAGCATGGGCAATCCCGACGGCGCCACGCCGCCGCACATTGTCGAAAAACTGGTGCAGGTCGCCCAACGTGAGGACACCCACGGTTACTCGACGTCCAAAGGCATTCCGCGCCTGCGCCGGGCGATTTCCAACTGGTACAAGCAGCGCTACGAAGTCGATATCGACCCGGAAAGCGAAGCCATCGTCACCATCGGTTCCAAGGAAGGCCTGGCGCATTTGATGCTGGCGACCCTGGACCAGGGCGACACCGTGCTGGTGCCGAACCCGAGCTATCCGATTCATATCTACGGCGCAGTGATTGCCGGCGCTCAGGTGCGTTCGGTGCCGCTGGTGCCGGGGGTGGATTTCTTCGATGAGCTGGAGCGGGCCATTCGCGGCTCGATCCCCAAGCCGAAAATGATGATCCTCGGTTTCCCGTCCAATCCGACCGCGCAGTGCGTGGAGCTGGACTTCTTCGAACGGGTGATTGCCCTGGCCAAGCAGTACGACGTATTGGTCATCCACGACCTGGCGTACGCCGACATCGTCTACGACGGCTGGAAAGCGCCGTCGATCATGCAGGTGCCCGGGGCCAAGGACATTGCGGTGGAGTTTTTCACCCTGTCCAAGAGCTACAACATGGCCGGCTGGCGCATCGGTTTCATGGTCGGCAACCCGGAACTGGTCAGCGCTCTGGCGCGGATCAAGAGCTACCACGACTACGGCACCTTCACCCCGCTGCAAGTGGCGGCGATTGCCGCGCTGGAAGGCGATCAGCAATGCGTGCGCGACATCGCCGAGCAGTATCGTCAGCGTCGCAACGTGCTGGTGAAGGGCCTGCATGAACTGGGCTGGATGGTCGAGAACCCGAAAGCGTCGATGTATGTCTGGGCGAAGATTCCCGAGGCGTATGCGCATCTGGGTTCGCTGGAGTTCGCCAAGAAACTGCTGGCCGAGGCCAAGGTCTGCGTTTCGCCGGGCGTGGGTTTTGGCGAGTACGGCGATGATCACGTGCGCTTCGCCCTGATCGAAAACCAGGATCGGATTCGTCAGGCCGTGCGCGGGATTCGCGGAATGTTCCGCGCGGATGGCTTCAATCCGAAATCTCCTGCCTGACACCTGCCCCCTGTGGGAGCGAGCCTGCTCGCGAAAGCGGTGGGTCAGTCAGCATAGATGGAGCTGACACGACGCCTTCGCGAGCAGGCTCGCTCCCACAATGGCTTTCAGTGAACCGTGAAATCAAGACACAAAAAAACCGCATCACTGCGGTTTTTTTGTGCCTGCAAACTGCCGCTTAAACGAACAGCGACAACAGCAGAATAAAGCCCAGGCCCACCACCGACAGAATGGTTTCCATCGCGGTCCAGGTCTTGAACGTCTCGGCCACGGTCATGTTGAAGTACTGCTTCACCAGCCAGAAACCGGCGTCGTTGACGTGGGACAGGATCAGCGAACCGGCACCGGTGGCCAGCACCAGCAGCTCACGGTTGACGCCCGGAATCATGCCGACAACCGGCACCACAATGCCCGCGCCAGTGATGGTCGCCACGGTCGCCGAACCGGTGGCGATACGGATTACCGCCGCCACCAGCCAGGCCAGCAGGATCGGCGAAATCTGCGCGCTCACCGCCATGTGGCCGATCACGTCACCCACGCCGCTGGTCACCAGCATCTGCTTGAAGCCACCGCCGGCACCGATGATCAGAATGATCGCAGCGGTAGGCGCCAGGCTTGCGTCGAGCCATTTGAGCATCTGGTTGGAACCGATGCCCTGCTTGTAGCCAAAGGTGTACAGCGACAACAGCAACGCCAGCAGCAGTGCGGAGATCGGGTGGCCGATCATGTCCATCCAGATGCGGAAGAAGTTGCCGTCCGGCAGTGCCACGTCAGCGAAGGTTTTCAGCAGCATCAGGAACACCGGCAGCAGCACGGTGACCAGAGTAATGCTGAAGCTTGGCAGGTTGGCCGAATTGTTTTCACGGGCCAGTTGATCGACCAGCTCCTGATTCGGGTGACCCGGGATGTGCTTGGCAATGAAGGTACCGAAGATCGGACCGGCAATGATGGCGGTCGGCAGCGCGACGATCAGACCGTAGAGAATGGTCTTGCCGATGTCAGCGCCGAATACGCCGATGGCCAGCAGCGGACCCGGGTGCGGCGGCACCAGACCGTGCACGGCGGACAGGCCGGCGAGCAGCGGGATACCGATCTTGATGATCGACACGCCAGTGCGGCGCGCAACGATGAACACCAGCGGAATCAGCAGCACGAAGCCAATTTCGAAGAACAGCGGAATGCCCACCAGGAACGCGGCGAACATCATTGCCCACTGGACTTTGTCCTTGCCGAAGGCGCGAATCAGGGTCTGGGCGATCTGATCGGCGCCGCCGGATTCGGCCATCATCTTGCCGAGCATGGTGCCCAGGGCGAGGATGATGCCGACGAAACCGAGCACGCCACCGAAGCCGTCCTGGAACGCCTTGATGATGGTGTTGATCGGCATGCCGGAAGTCAGGCCGAGGAAAGCGGCGGCGATGGTCAGGGCGATAAAAGGGTGAATCTTGAATTTGGTGATCAGGATAATCAGGCCGATTACCGTGACCACCGCATCGAGCAGCAGGAACGTCTCGTGGGACATGCCAAACATGGGGGGTGTCTCCTGGATTGTTGTTGTTATTAAAGCGGGTTGAACAGAAGTCGGGAGGACAGCGCTGTCTTTTTCAACATGCTCATATCGCCTGTTTCAGACCGTTGGCCTGCCACCAGACGTGAGCCTGCAGGGCCAGCTCTTCGACGCTGTGAATCGAGGCATTGAGCGGCAGGGTCAGCGGCTCGCCCTTGGGCGATTCGAGGGTGGCGAACTGGCTTTCGATCAACGTCGCCGGCATGAAGTGGCCCGGGCGGTGCGATACACGCTCGGCGGCGACTTCCGGAGTCAATTCAAGAAACACGAAACCGAGGCCCGGCAAGGCGCTGCGCAGACGTTCGCGGTAACTGTGTTTAAGGGCCGAGCAGGTCAACACCGGGCGCTGGCCTTGGGCATCGACGCGACGCAGTTCATCGCACAGGCTGTCGAGCCAGCCGGCGCGGTCTTCGTCGTTCAGGGGGATCCCCGCGCTCATCTTTTCGATGTTCGCGGCCGGATGAAAAGTATCGCCTTCAATGGCAGTGGCGCCGCTCAATTGGCACAGGGCCTGGCTGACGCACGTCTTGCCGCAACCGGCAACGCCCATGATGACCAGGGCGGTGATGGGATGACTCATATAACACCTCAGCGCGCAGACAGCGCTACCTTTGCTAGCTATGACTCTAGTGCACAGGCAGAAGTTGCCGACGCCTTCTTGTCGTTTTTTTGGGTTGCAGCAGGTTTGTTCCTAACGCCAAAGAGCACTGATCAGGCAGGACCGCGCTCACGCATTTGCAGCTGCATCAGGACAGCGCTACCTTAGTGCCTTGATTTTTGTTTGGCAAGCCGCCCGATGACCTCCCCCAAGAACGATAAAAATACCCGCACCACCGGCCGTCCGACCCTCAACGAAGTAGCCCGCCTGGCCGGCGTCAGCCCGATCACTGCCTCGCGTGCCTTGCGCGGGGTGAGCACGGTAGCCACCGAACTGGTGGAAAAAGTGCAGAAAGCCGCGCTCGAACTCAACTATGTGGTCAACCCCGCCGCCCGCGCACTGGCCTCGGCGCAGAGCCATTCGGTGGTGGTACTGGTGCCGTCGCTGTCCAACCTGCTGTTCATCGACACGCTGGAAGCCATTCATCGGGTGCTGACGCCCAAGGGCTTCGAAGTGCTGATCGGCAACTTCCACTATTCGCGCGATGAAGAAGAAAACCTGCTGCGCAATTACATGGCTTATCAGCCGCGCGGCTTTCTGCTGACCGGTTTTGATCGCACGGAAAGTTCGCGGCGGATGATCGAGGCCAGCAACATTCCCTGCGTGTACATGATGGAGCTGGACAGTGCTGCCGGAGTCAATTGCGTGGGTTTCTCGCAGTTGAGCGCCGGGGAAACTGCCGCCGAACATCTTCTGTCTCGTGGACGCAAGCGTCTGGCGTACATCGGCGCGCAGCTGGACCAGCGCACCTTGCTGCGCGGTGAGGGTTTCCGCAAAGCATTGCAGAAGGCAGGCCGTTACGACCCGGACCTGGAAGTGCTGACACCGCGTGCTTCGTCGGTGGGCTTGGGCGGCGAGCTGTTCCTGCAATTGCTGGCGGCGCATCCGGACGTCGATGCGATCTTCTTTGGCAACGATGACCTGGCCCAGGGTGCGCTGCTGGAAGCGTTGCGCAATGGCATCAAAATTCCCGAGCAGGTGGCGATCCTCGGTTTCAACGACTTGCCGATGTCCGAACACATGGTGCCGCGCCTGAGCAGCATCAACACCCCCCGTGAGGCGATCGGCCGGCGCGCGGCGGAGCAGATGCTGACGTTGATGGCGGGCAACAAAGTGGCGCGGCCGATGGAGGATATGGGGTTTGAGCTGAAGGTTCGCGAGAGTACCTGACCCTTCACAAATGCTGAGTTGAAACACAACCCTTGTGGGAGCGAGCCTGCTCGCGAAAGCGGTGGGTAAGTCAGCTTTGATGCAGCTGACACGACGCCTTTGCGAGCAGGCTCGCTCCCACAGGGGTTCTCTACCAAATTCAATGGCTGAGCAGGTCAACCAACGCCTGCGCACCCTTCTGCAATGGCTGGCTCTTGAGCCACACCGCGTGCACCGGCAGCACCAGGCCATTTTCGATGTTGCGAAAATTCAGCCGCTTCAAGCGTCCCGCCTCCAGCCACGGCTGCACCACGGACAGCGGAAAATTCCCCCAACCCAATCCCGCTTCAACCATTTCCATTGCCGTCTCGAGATTGTCCGTACGCCAGTAAGATTCAGCCACCAATGGCCGCGTCTCGCTGATCGGCAAGTCGCGGCTGGCGACGATGATCTGCCGCACTTGCACCAGATCTTCGAGAAACACATCCCGCCCCTGCAACAACGGGCTGTCCGCCGCCAGCGTGGCGATCATGCGTTCGCTGCCGACAAACTGAAACCGCTCCAGCGCATTCACGCTCAAACCGGCGAACGCCAGGCACAGGCTGACCCGGCCACTGTGCAACATCGCCAGCACATCATCCTGCGGCGCAGTCAGCACTTCGATGTCGAGCAACGGATGCCGCTCGGCAATCACCTTGATCGCTGCCAGCAAGCGCCGCCGATCAACGTCCGCAACCACGCCGATCGACAACCTGCTTTCCAGCCCCAGCGACAGCTCCACCGCGTGCACCTGCAACTGCTTGAGCTGCTCGGCGATCAGTCGCGCGTGGGGCACCAACGACTGCGCCATCGCCGTGGGTTGCGGCTCGCGGTGGCTGCGGTCGAACAACGGGTAACCGAGTTCCGCTTCAAGATTGGCAATGCCCATGCTCACCGCGGAGGGCACCTTGCCCAACTGCCGCGCGGCGGCGGAAAACGAGCCGCGCTCAATCACCGCCAAAAACAATTCGATGCTGTCGCTGCTGAAATTCAAATGCCTCACCTATCAATAAAACTGAAAGCTACCGACTTTTTCTGTCAGGTCTATTGAAGCTATCTTTCGCCGCCTTCGCCAGCCCTGCTGGCCAACATTCGGCAAGAAAGAGGCAAATCTGCATGCAAGGCGTGAAACGCAAACTGGTCTACGTGTCGCTCTACGAAGTGATCGGCATGACCTTCTCGGCACTTGGTCTGGCACTGTTATCGGGCACATCGCCGGGCAGCACCGGGCCGCTGGCGGTGATCATCACCAGCATCGCCGTGACCTGGAACTTCATTTACACCTCGTTGTTCGAGCGCTGGGAAAGTCGCCAGATCTCGCGCACCCGTACGGTCAAACGGCGTATCGCCCACGCGGTCGGCTTTCAACTGACGCTGATCGTGTTTCTGATTCCGTTGATCGCGTGGTGGATGAACATCAGTCTGGTGCAGGCGTTCCTGCTGGATCTGGCACTGATCATTTTCATCCCGTGCTACACCTTCGTGTTCAACTGGCTGTTCGACCGGATCTTCGGTTTGCCGAACTCGGCGCTACCGGATTCTGCCGCTGCGGCATAAATCGCTAATTCGTAAGCAGATATTGCGAGAAATCAGCGGTTTGACCGGGTAAACCGCTGATATTCACAATCCATCAATTCCGATAGCAGGCTAAGCTTTTCCATCAATAAAAAATGGATCAGCTTATGACTGCTCACGCTCCCGCCGCCGCGCCCAGTGATGGCATCGACCCGGTACGCGCCGCCGAAATTTCCGCCCGCATTGATCGGCTGCCCGCTGTTGCTACCATCTGGCGTCTGGTGGCGCTGCTGTCGATCGGCGGATTTTTCGAACTCTACGATCTGTTCCAGACCGCCTACATCAGTCCCGGGCTGATTCGCGACGGCTTGTTCGCCACGGGCAAGCAAGGCGTGTTCGGTTTCTCCGATCAGGCGGCGTTCGCCTCGGCGACGTTCCTCGGCCTGTTCCTCGGCGCCAGCCTGCTCAGTCCGTTGGCGGATCGTTTCGGTCGCCGGGCAATCTTCACCTTCGCGCTGATCTGGTACACGGTGGCGACAGTGCTGATGGGGATCCAGACCTCAGCGCTGGGCATCATCGGCATGCGCTTTCTGGTCGGCATCGGCCTCGGAATCGAGCTGGTGACCATCGACGCTTACCTCTCGGAACTGGTGCCCAAGCGCATGCGCAGCTCGGCGTTCGCCTTTGCGTTTTTCGTGCAGTTCCTCTCGGTGCCGGCGGTGGCCTTGATGTCGTGGTGGCTGGTGCCGCAAGCGCCGTTCGGGGTGTCCGGCTGGCGTTGGGTGGTGCTGGCCAGCGCGGTGTTTGCGCTGTTTATCTGGTGGCTGCGCAAGCGTCTGCCGGAATCGCCGCGCTGGCTGGCGCAACACGGTCGGTTCGATGAGGCCAACCGGATCCTCGACCATCTCGAAGCGCGCTGCGCCAAGGATTACGGCAAAGCGCTGGATGCGCCGGAACCGGTGTCAGTCGATGTCGAAGGCAAGGGCCGTTTCGCCGATATCTGGCAGCCGCCGTACCGCCGCCGCGCGTTGATGTTGATCGTCTTCCACATCTTTCAGGCGATCGGTTTCTTCGGTTTCGGCAACTGGTTGCCGGCGCTGCTTTCGGGGCAAGGTGTGAGCGTCACCCACAGTTTGATGTACGCCTTCATCATCACCCTCGCCTACCCGCTCGGGCCGTTGCTGTTCGTGAAGTTCGCCAACCGCTTCGAAAACAAATGGCAGATCGTAGGCTCGGCCCTCGGCGCGATGACCTTCGGCACCCTGTTCGCCCTGCAGACCAGCGCGTTCGGGCTGATCTTCTGCGGGGTGATGATCACCTTCTGCAACGCCTGGCTGAGCTTCAGTTATCACTCCTATCAAAGCGAACTGTTCCCGACCAACATCCGCGCCCGCGCGGTCGGGTTCTGCTATTCGTTCAGTCGCTTGTCGACGGTGTTCAGCAGTCTGCTGATCGGCATGTTCCTGGATACTTTCGGCACGCCGGGGGTACTGGCGTTTATCGTCAGCAGCATGCTGATCGTGATGCTGACCATCGGCTGGTTCGGCCCGCGTACGCGTAATCTGGCACTGGAAAATATTGCCCATCGTTGAAGGCCAACGCAGGACTCAACTGTGGGAGCGAGCCTGCTCGCGAAGGCGTCGTGTCAGAAAGGCATGTGCTGGCTGACATAACGCTTTCGCGAGCAGGCTCGCTCCCACATTGGTTATTGGTGACGTTGAAACAGCTCAGTTCAATTGCAGGGTTTCATTGAACTGGCTGATCGCATCCACCACATGCCGCGAGCCTTGCTGGATTTCCAGGATCACCTCGCCCGCTTCGTTGGCCAGTTCCACGCCCAGCCCGGTTCGGCTCAGACTCGACTGCATGCTCGACACTGCGCTCAGCGACAGGTCGTGGTTCTTGCGCACCACGTCGACAATTTCCAGAGTGGCCTGACTGGTGCGCGCGGCGAGGCTGCGTACCTCATCGGCGACAACCGCGAAACCGCGTCCATGCTCACCGGCGCGCGCCGCTTCGATCGCGGCATTGAGTGCCAGCAGGTTGGTCTGATCGGCAATGCCGCGAATGGTCTGGACGATGGTGCCGATGATGTCCGACTGTTTGCTTACCGCATCGATGCTCACCGCCGCTTCGTTCAGATCGCGGGAGATGTCCTGAATGATCTGCACGGTCTGCTGCACGACTTGTGAGCCTTTTTGCGCGCACGCGTCGTTTTGTACCGAGGTGCTGTGGGCCGATTCCGCAGCGTTTTGCAGGGTGGTCATCTGCCGGGTGATGTCGCTGGCGAACTTGACCACTTTGTACAGGCGGCCCTTGGCGTCGAACAGCGGGTTGTACGAGGCTTCCAGATAAACCATCTGGCCGGACTTGTTCTTGCGTTCGAAACGGTGCGAGTGATATTCGCCGCGATTGAGCGAAGCCCAGAAAGCTTTGTATTGCGCGGATTCGGCTTCGGCACGGTGACAGAACAGGCTGTGGTGCTGGCCGACAATTTCAGGGTGCGCGTACTGCATGGTCTGCAGGAAGTTGTCGTTAGCGCGGATGACATTGCCTTCGGGAGTGAACTCGATCACCGCCATGGAACGACCGATCGCCGCCAGCATGGCTTCTTCTTCATGTTCTTTGTTGATGCGTGCGGTGATGTCCGCCGCAACCTTGATCACACTTCTGACCTGTTTGTCGGGCCCGAACACCGGCATGTAACTGGCTTCAAGCCAGATCTCCCGGCCGCTCTTGTTCAGGCGCAGAAAAGTGCCGCTGAGCGGTTCACCACGGGCCAGGTCGCGCCACAACTTCGCGTAGTCCTCGCTGCGATAAAAGCTTTCTTCGCAAAAGATCCGATGGTGTTTGCCGCGCACTTCATCGGCGCTGTAGCCCATGGTCTTGCAGAAGTTCTCGTTGGCGTCGAGGACGATGCCGTCCGGAGTGAACTCGATCATCGCCATCGAGCGGCTGATTGCCTCTATTTTCGCGTTGGCCTCGGTCAGCGCACAGCTGAAGCGCTCGATTTCCCGCAGGTCAGCCTTGTGATGTAGGTTGAACATGGTTGTATCACCTTCCGCGCGTTCTTTTGATTTGATGAAAGTTCAGGTCTTGCAAGATCCATCACTACGTTCCACAGAACAGGCACACGCCTTCCTCCACGGGAGGAAGTTGTCAGGTGATAAATGATGATCAATCGGAGGGTCCCTGCAGCGACGCTCTGATCAAGACATCCTTTTCTTGATAGCCCGCAAGCGGGCCAGCCCTAACGCGTAGAAGAACTTCCATTTAGATGACGCTCCTTGTTGGTTCAGTGTCGGTGCCTTGGAATGCGCACTCTGGCAGCATGAATCACGGACCAACCTGGTACCGTCGCCCTGTTGGCATGACGGTCGACATGGTTAGTTACCTGCAAAGCATAGCCATCCCGACGCCGGGCGCAAGGCCACTAGTCGGCCAGTATCTGGCATTTTTTGCACAAGAAACGGTTCAGCGCGGGGAAACAGTGTGGTGAAAACGGACGTTTTCGCCAGCGAGGCGGGAGCCCGTGAACCGGGCTTCCGCATGGTTTGATCAATGGCCGAAAATATCGACCTTCTTGGCTTTCTTCTCGGCACGTTTTTCAATCGCAGTCTTGGCCGGTTTCTTCTTCGCGGCTTTCTTTGAATCCATACCTTTGGACATGATCGGTACTCCACTCACAGGGGTGTGAGTTCAGGTATACACCTATCCCGAGGCGTGCGTTCTTTTATAATCGGCGCTTTTCGCAGCGACAGCCCGAACCATGTCCGATATCCACTACAGCCAGCTCGACGAATCGTTGTGGCCGCTGATGAACAAGTTCTACCGCAGCCACCAGTCGTCGATGAAAGCCGTGCGCGAGGCGCAGTTGTGGGTGGCAAGGCGCGGTGAAATCGTTGCGGCGCTGTGTTTGCGGCCAGTCTCGGGCGGACACTGGCTGACGGGGTTGTTTGTTGATCCGCAGTGCCGGGAACAAGGTGTCGCTGCGCAGTTGATCGCAGCGGCGGTTGCCCAGGTGGACGAGCCGGTGTGGCTGTTCTGCCATCCGGATCTGCGCGGGTTTTATGAGCGGCGTGGGTTCAGCTTCGATCCGCCGCTGCCGCAGGCGATGGCCGAGCGGTTGAGCCGGTATGCGCGGAGCAAGCCGATGATTGCGATGGGGCTCAATCCCGCAGATTTACGCTGAACCCGTGTGGGAGCGAGCCTGCTCGCGAATGCGGTGTGTCAGCGCCGAAGTTGGTTCTGATACTCCGCGTTCGCGAGCAGGCTCGCTCCCACACGGGTTGATGGTGTTCTGATAATCAGTCGTCAACGTTGGGATCAAGGTCCGGAAACAGCACTTCGGTAAAGCCGAACTTGCTGAAATCGGTAATCCGCGACGGGTACAGCCGGCCGATCAGGTGATCGCATTCATGCTGCACCACTCGCGCATGAAACCCCGAGGCCACTCGCACAATCGGCTCGCCCTTGGGATCAAAGCCTTCGTAGCGGATCTGCTGATAGCGCTCCACCGCGCCGCGCAGGCCCGGCACCGACAGACAGCCTTCGAAGCCCTCTTCCATCAGCGGATTCAACGGCGTGATGAGCGGGTTGATCAGGATCGTCTGCGGCACTGCTTCAGCGTCCGGATAACGCTCGCTGTGTTCGAAGCCGAAGATCACCAGTTGCAGGTCGACGCCGATCTGCGGCGCCGCCAGGCCAACGCCGCCGACGCTTTCCATGGTCTGGAACATGTCATCGATCAATTGCCAGAGCTCGGCGCTGTTGAACATTTCCGGTGGTACCGGCGCGGCGATGCGCAGCAGGCGTTCGTCGCCCATTTTCAGAATTTCACGAATCATGGTCGCGCTTCGTCAGTGTCCGGCTTGAGCGAATGATCGCGGCCCAGGCCCGAGACGTGTTGTTTGGGGGATTCGTCAGGCTCGCCAGGGGCTTTTTCGCCCTTTTCCTTGCCTTCGGCGGACATATGCTCGATCACCGCGTTCATCTCCGCGCCGAGCAACAGGACTGCGGAGGAAATGTAGAAATACAGCAAGAGCACGATGATCGCCCCGATGCTGCCATACATCGCGTTGTAGTTGGCGAAGGTTTTTACGTAGAAGGCAAACCCCAACGAGGCGAGGATCCACACCACCACGGCCAGCACCGAGCCTGGGGTGATGAAACGGAATTCCTGTTTGACGTCGGGCATCACGTAATAGATCAGCGCCACCGCGACCATCATCAGAATCACGATCACCGGCCAGCGGGCAATCGTCCACACTGTGACGATGAAGTATTCCAGCCCCACTTGTGCGGCAATCCAGCCCATCACCTGCGGCCCGAGCACCATCAGCGCAGCGGCGATCAGCAGCATGCCGGCGATGCCGACGGTGTAGACGATCGACAGGGGAAAACGCTTCCAGATCGGCCGGCCTTCGACCACGTCGTAAGCGGCGTTCATCGCGCTCATCATCAGGCGCACGCCGGCGGACGCGGTGTACAGGGCGATCACGATACCGATGGACAGCAGGCCACCCTTGGATTGCTGCAACTGGTCGATCACCGGGTTGACCTGCTCCAGCGCCTGCGGCGGCAGCACCAGTTCGGATTGCAGACGCAGCCAAGAGAAGAAATCCGGCAGGTGCAGGAAACCGATCAGGGCGATCAGGAAAAGAATGAACGGGAAAAGCGAGAACAGCATCTGGTAGGCCAATGCCGAGGCGTAGGTCGACATTTCGTCATCGACGAACTCAGTGACCGTGCGCACCATCACCCGGTGCAGGGGCAGACCTTTCATGTCCGGGAATATCATTCGCGTCTCCTTGCGCCGCAAAAGGTTGAAGTCGTGGCGACTCAGGGGCCGTTTTTTACCTCAAGGTAGCCTAGTTGACGAGCCTTTGGCGGATGACCGCAGGGTTCTGATACAAAAACGGCCATCCTTGGATGGCCGCTCGTGTGATTCGTTCAAGGCTCGCTTACGCCTTGTCGACGCCCTTTTTCACAGCGTCCTTGGCGTTGCCGACCGCTTGCTGGGCTTCACCTTTTTTCTCTTGAACCTTGCCTTCGGCGCGCATCTTGTCGTTATCAGTAGCTTTGCCGACGCCTTGCTTGATATTGCCGACGGCTTCGTTGGCCATGCCTTTTACTTTATCGCCTGTGCTACTCATGGTGTTTCTCCGTGAAGCATAAAGGGAAGAAAAGTCATTACGTAACGATTGACCGGTGCGCTTTGCGCCGAGTTTCATTTATTTTGCCGGCATTTCGTCGTGGCGCGCAGGTTGCGCTTTATGTTTGCCGGCGTTGCCCCGAGAATGCTCAGCCTACGGGCGCTGAGCCCGGCACACCGATTCGCAGGAATGTCATGAAGCTCAATAAAACCCAGGCCATCGCCCGTCGCAACCAGGAACTGGGCGGCGCCGTGCTCGGCACCAACAACTGCCACTTCGCCGAACTGAACCGTAACCGCAACATCTGGTGGTTCGACCTGCCGGTGTCGCGTCTGGCCATCGGTCAGTACGAGTGGATTCACTTGCTGCTGCACACCCCGGCCACCGATGAGTTGCTGCACCTGAAAGTGCCGACGGTGTTCCTGCGCGAAAAGCTCGAAGGCCTGGTGATTCGCAACGAAGGCAAGCGCAAGGCAGCGCTGAGTCTGGAATTGAGTGCGGACAAGGATTCGTATCTGCAGGACATGCGACCGGCGGGGACCAACGTCAACTTTGCACCGTTTCGTCAGTAGGATTTGCACTTGATCGTTCCCACGCTCTGCGTGGGAACGATCAGTTCACCAACAAAAAGCCCCGCATCTGCGGGGCTTTTTATTTACGCGGCAGACTTGGCCTTGATCTTCTTCAGCTCTTCATCCCGCAATTCGCGGCGCAGGATCTTGCCGACGTTGGTAGTCGGCAGCGCATCGCGGAATTCCACCGAACGCGGCACTTTGTAGCCGGTTACGTTGGCGCGCATGTGGTCCATGACCTGTTCTTTGGTCAGGGTCACGCCCGGTTTGGCGACGATGAAAATCTTGATCGCCTCACCCGACTTCTCGTCCGGCACGCCAATCGCCGCGCACTGCAATACGCCCGGCAAAGTCGCCAGCACGTCTTCCAGTTCGTTCGGATAGACGTTGAAGCCAGACACCAGAATCATGTCCTTCTTGCGATCAACGATGCGCATGTAGCCGTCCGGCTGGATCAGCGCGATGTCACCGGTTTTCAGCCAGCCGTCGCTGTCGAGCATTTCATCGGTAGCTTCCTGACGCTGCCAGTAACCCTTCATCACTTGCGGGCCCTTGACGCACAGCTCGCCGATTTCGCCCAGCGGCTGCTCGACACCGGCATCGTCGATGACTTTGCACAGGGTCGACGGCACCGGAATGCCGATGGTGCCGATCTGGATGTGCTGGATCGGGTTGACCGTGGCCACCGGGCTGGTTTCGGTCATGCCGTAGCCTTCGCAGATGGCGCAACCGGTCACGGCTTTCCAGCGCTCGGCCGCCGCCAGTTGCAGGGCCATGCCGCCGGACAGGGTGACTTTCAGCGCGGAGAAATCCAGTTTGCGGAAACCTTCGTTGTTGCACAGCGCCACGAACAGCGTGTTCAGACCGACAAAACCGCTGAACTTCCACTTCGACAGTTCCTTGACCATCGCCGGCAGGTCGCGCGGGTTGCTGATCAGAATGTTGTGGTTGCCGATCAGCATCATCGCCATGCAATGAAAGGTGAACGCATAGATGTGATACAGCGGCAGCGGCGTGATCAGGATCTCGCAGCCTTCGTTGAGGTTGGAGCCCATCAGCGCCTTGCATTGCAGCATGTTGGCGACCAGGTTGCGGTGCGTGAGCATTGCGCCCTTGGCTACGCCGGTGGTGCCGCCGGTGTATTGCAGCACCGCGACATCGCCGCTGTCCGGGTTGGCTTCGGCCACTGGCTGGCCGTGGCCCTTGCTCAGGACGTCGTTGAATTTGATGGCTTTGGGCAAGTGATAGGCCGGGACCATTTTCTTCACGTACTTGATGACGCTGTTGATCAGCAGGCGCTTGATCGGCGGCAGCAGGTCGGCGACTTCGGTGACGATGACGTGCTTGACGCCGGTCTTCGGCACCACGGCTTCGGCCAGGTGCGCCATGTTCGCCAGGCACACCAGGGCTTTGGCGCCGGAGTCGTTGAATTGGTGTTCCATTTCCCGCGCGGTGTACAGCGGGTTGGTGTTGACCACGATCAGCCCGGCGCGAATGGCACCGAAGACCGCGACCGGGTACTGCAGGACGTTGGGCAGTTGCACGGCGATTCGATCACCGGGCTGCAAGTCGGTATGCTGTTGCAGATACGCGGCAAAGGCCCCGGACAGCTCGTACAGCTCACCGTAGGTGATTGTCTTGCCGAAGTTGCTGAAAGCCGGTTTGTTGGCGAAGCGTTGGCAGGATTGCTTCAACACTGCCTGAATGTTCGGATACTCGTCTGGATTGATCTCGGCTGCGATTCCAGCCGGGTACTTATCCTTCCAAAAGTCTTCGATCATGGAAGCCCACTCCTCAGCAACGCGAATTCTTCACCGCATTTGATGCGATTATTATTGGTGTGTGTTTTGTATTGGTGAATCCGGCGTTTTACAGGCCGAGAAGTCACAAAGCGCGCCGAGAGTAGCAGCTTTGCCAAGGGCCGACCAGAGCCAAAAGAGGCCCCTACAGTCATATTGATGACTCAAGACTTGCCAGCGGTCATTTTAGAGCAAAAATCCTATAACTCCCCAAAACCCCCGAATTCAGCGGGCACAAAAGATTCGCGAGCAGGCTCGCCCCCACAGAAACCATCGATACCTGTGGGAGCGAGCCTGCTCGCGAATGTCAAAAGCGCTGCGCTTCGGGCCTAGGCGATATCCCGCAACTCGCGCCGCAGAATTTTCCCTACAGGCGTCATCGGCAACGACTCACGCAACACGATGTGTTTCGGCACCTTGTAGGCCGTGAAATTCTCTTTGCAGTACGCCTTCAGCTCTTCCAGGCTGACCCCGCTCTCCCGCGCTACCACAAACAGCTTCACCGCCTCTCCCGAACGCTCGTCCGGCACGCCGATGACCGCGCAGTTGGCGACTTTCGGGTGGGCCATGACCACGTCTTCGATTTCGTTGGGGTACACGTTGAAGCCGGAGACGATGATCATGTCCTTCTTGCGATCGACGATGCGCACGAAACCGTCCGGGTCGATCACGGCGATATCGCCGGACTTGAACCAGCCCTCGGCATCCAGCACTTCGGCGGTGGCTTCGGGCTTGTTCCAGTAACCCTTCATGATCTGCGGGCCTTTGATGCACAGCTCGCCGCGCTCGCCCAGCGGCTGTTCGACGCCGTCATCGTTGATGATTTTCACCAGCGTGCCCGGCACCGGCAGGCCGACAGTGCCCAGGCGCGACTGATCGCCGTATGGGTTGGTGCAGGCCACTGGCGAGGTTTCGGTCAGGCCGTAGCCTTCGGTGATACGGCAACCGGTCATCTGCTCCCAACGCTCGGCGGTGGCCTTGACCAGCGCTGTGCCGCCGGAGTTGGTGAGCTTGAGGCTGGAGAAATCCAGGGTCTTGAAATCGGGATGGTCCATCAGCGCAACGAACAAGGTGTTCAAACCCAGCAGCGCCGAGAAGCGCCAGTTTTTCAGTTCCTTGATGAAGCCGGCGATGTCGCGCGGATTGGAGATCAGCACGTTGTGGTTGCCCGAGACCATCATGCACATGCAATTCGCGGTGAAAGCATAGATGTGGTACAGCGGCAGCGGCGCAATCATCACTTCCTGGCCTTCGCGCAACAGCGGCTGACCGTCCGGGCCGAGCTGAGCCAGACAGGCGCGCACCTGCTGCATGTTCGCCACCAGATTGCCGTGGGTGAGCATCGCGCCCTTCGCCAGGCCGGTGGTGCCGCCGGTGTATTGCAGCACGGCGATGTCATCGAGGCCGACGTTCAGCGGCTTGATGCCCAGACCACGCCCCATGCGCAGCGCGCTTTTGAACGAAGTGGCTTGCGGCAGCGAATACTCGGGAACCAGTTTCTTCACTTTGCTGACCACGGTGTTGACCAGCCAGCCTTTGGCGGTGGGCATCAGGTCGCCCATCTTCGCTTCGATCAAATATTGGATGTCGGTGTCGGGCAGCACTTCCTGGACTTTCTGCCCGAACAGATTCAGGTAGACCAACGCGCGTGCGCCGGAATCCTTGAACTGGTGGCGCATTTCCCGTGGCGTATACAACGGGTTGGTATTGACCACGATCAGCCCGGCGCGCAGGGCGCCGAACACGGCAATCGGATAATGCAGAACGTTGGGCATCTGCACCGCAATGCGATCCCCCGGCACCAGATCGGTATGGGCCTGCAGGTATCCGGCAAACGCCGCGCTCTGGCGCTCGAGTTCGGCGTAGGTCAGGGTGATGCCCATGCTGCTGAACGCCGGGCGGTCAGCGAACTTCTTGCAGGAACGCTCAAACACTTCGATGACCGACTTGAACTCGCCCATGTCGATGTCCAGCGGTACGCCGGCCGGGCGTTTGTCATTCCAGAAATCAGGTTGCATTGTTCTTGTCCTCTTTACCTGAGCCGATCCGGGAGCCGCTTTCTGTCGTTTCTGCTTCGTCCATGGAAGGCGAAAAGCACAAAGCGGAGCTTCACGGACACTAGCAGCTATGGCCATTGAGGCAAATATGACGCAAGCCCTCATTGATCCCGTGAATCTTCCTGCCGTGGCGTGAGCTGATCAGACGCGCTATACACTGTGGCGATGCTGAGCAAAGGAATCGCCATGACCCACGACACCTTCTGGCTGGACGCGAGTGACCGCAGCCGCCTGTACGTCAACCGCTGGCTGCCGGCCACGCCATTGAAAGCGGTGATTCTGCTGGCCCATGGCATGGCCGAACACAGCGCTCGCTACGCGCGGCTCGCTGACACGTTTTGCGACAAAGACTATGGCGTCTACGCCCCGGATCTGCGCGGCCATGGCCGCACCGCCGACAACGGCACCCTCGGCCATTTCGCCGATGACGACGGTTGGCGCAAGGTCGTCGGCGATCTGGCCAGCCTCAACCAGCACATCGGCCAGCAACATCCCGGCGTGCCGATCATCCTGCTCGGCCACAGCATGGGCAGCTACATCGCCCAAGGCTATTTGTTGCACCACAGCGCCAGTCTGCACGGGGCGATTCTCAGTGGCTCGAATTTCCAGCCGGTGGCGCTGTATCGCGCCGCCCGGCAGATTGCCCGACTGGAAAAACTGCGCCAGGGCGGCAAGGGCCGCAGTGCATTGATCGAATGGCTGTCGTTCGGCTCGTTCAACAATAAATTCAAACCGGTGCGCACCCGTTTCGACTGGCTGAGCCGCGACGCGGCGGAGGTCGACAAGTACGCCGCCGATCCGCTGTGCGGCTTTCGCTGCACCAATCAGCTGTGGATCGACCTGCTCGGTGGGTTGCAGCAAATCAGCAAAGCGTCCAATCTCGCGCAGATCGATCCGGGCCTGCCGCTGCTGGTAATTGGCGGCGAATGTGATCCGGTGAGCGAGGGCAAGCGTCTGACAGATCTGGCCAATGCCTTGCGCAGGGCCGGCAGCCAGCATCTGCAACTGAAGATCTACCCGCAGGCCCGGCACGAATTGTTCAATGAAAGCAATCGCGACGAAGTGAGCGCCGATGTGCTCGCCTGGATCGACCAGGCCCTGAGCCACCGGCGCCCGCAGCGCAGCGAATAATTTTTTGTGGATTGACTGAAATCCGTCACAGGAATCGAAATCGATGACCCAGGTTACCAACATCCCTTACGAAGCCCTTGAAGTCGGCCAGACCGCCAGCTACAGCAAGACTGTCGAAGAGCGCGACATTCAGCTGTTCGCCGCGATGTCGGGCGACCACAACCCGGTGCACCTGGACGCCGAGTTTGCCGCCGCCAGCATGTTCAAGGAGCGCATCGCCCACGGCATGTTCAGCGGTGCGCTGATCAGCGCAGCGGTGGCCTGTGAATTGCCTGGGCCGGGCACTATCTATATCGGTCAGCAGATGAGCTTTCAGAAGCCGGTGAAGATCGGCGACACGCTGACGGTGCGCCTGGAGATTCTGGAGAAACTGCCGAAATTCCGCGTGCGCATTGCCACTCGCGTATTCAATCAGCGTGATGAGTTGGTAGTGGATGGCGAGGCGGAAATTCTCGCGCCGCGCAAACAGCAGACGGTGACGTTGCCGACTTTGCCGGCGATCAGTATCGGCTGATCAGTTGCACAAAATAAAAGTGGGAGCGAGCCTGCTCGCGAAGTGGTCGTGTCAGCAAAAACAACATTGCATGACATACCGAATTCGCGAGCAGGCTCGCTCCCACAGTTGTTTCAGTGCAGCTTAAGAGTTGGCACGAGCCTGGTTACGCAGGGCTTTCACCTGGTCGTGGTTGCGTTGTACGCCGTGGTATTGACGCTCAACCAGATCCTTGATGCCAACCAGATTGTGCTTGTTGATCTTCTCGATCGCTTCACGATAAGCCTTCAGCGCATGGTCTTCACCGCGCTCGGCTTCGTTCAGCACAGCCTCTTCGTCTTTACCGGTGAACATGGATTTGACGTCGACCCAGCGACGGTGCAGATCACCGGCAACGCTGGTCGAAGTTTCCGGATCACCGCCCAGCGAACGTACCTGAGCCTGCAGCTCGGCCGCTGCGGTGGCGCAATCGGCGGAGCGCTGCACGAACAGGGTTTTCAGTTCTGGGTGCTTGATGTCTTCGGCGCAAGTCTTGAACCCTTCCTGACCGTCCTTGCAGGTTTCAATCAGGTCGTTGAGTACAGAAATGGCTTCTTTATTCATGTCGGTCATTTTTTCAATTCCTTGCGATGGGTTGAAGATGCAAGGGATATTGCAGTGTGCGTGCCAGCTTCGATCCAGGTAAAAATATGTTTGTTTTCAGTGACTTAAGAAAGATTGAACCATCTGTATGCTGGTTTTTTGCATGATCTGTCATTTGGCCTGCATGCAGAATGCCTGTATTTTCCAGGCTGTCATGTGAATCGATGAAGCGTGCTGATGAATCCGGAAAAACTCGAACTGCTGATCACCCGCGAGATGCCCTTCGGCAAATACAAAGGGCGGATCATTGCCGACTTGCCTGGCCCCTATCTGAACTGGTTCGCCCGTGAAGGCTTTCCCCACGGTGAACTCGGTGGCCTGTTGGCGTTGATGCAGGAGATCGACCACAACGGCCTGTCCGACCTGCTCGAACCGCTGCGCGCCAAACACGGCAAACCCGCCCCGCGCCACTGACGCGCCCTTCCCTCTTGAGCCTTGCCGACCATGCCTGACAACACCCGCCGCGCCCGTGACGAAGCCTTCTGGCAGACATTCGCCGACCGATACGATGTGCAGCCCGGCCCGGTCAACCTGGAAAACGGTTACTTCGGGCGCATGTCGCGCACGGTGATCGAGGAGTACCAGCGCAATATCGAGCTGATCAACACCAGCAACTCGATTTATGTGCGCCAGCGCTTTGAACAGCACGACAACCTTGAGATCCGCGCGCAACTGGCCGAACTGATCGGCGTGCGCGCGCAAAGCGTGGCGCTGACGCGCAATGCCACCGAAGGCCTGCAATCGCTGATCCGCAATTACAATCGCCTGCAACCGGGCGATCAGGTGCTGATCTGTGATCTTGAGTACGACACGGTCAAAGGCGCCATGCGCTGGCTGGCGCAACAGCGTGGCGTTGAGGTCATCGAGATTACCCACCACCATCCCGCCAGTTTCGACAGCCTGCTGGAAAGCTACCGGGAAGCTTTCACCCGCCACCCGAAGCTCAAACTGATGGCGCTGACCCATGTCACCCATCGCACCGGTCTGGTCATGCCGGTGCAGGCCATCGCCGCATTGGCCAAAGAGCATGGCGTCGACATCATCCTCGACGGTGCCCACGCCCTCGGCCAGATTGAATTCGACCTGCAAGCGTTGGGCATCGCTTTCGCCGGTTACAACCTGCACAAATGGATCGGCGCACCGCTGACCCTTGGCTTCATCTATATCGCCCCGCAGCGTCTGGCTGACATTGATCCGGACATGGGCGAGATGCATTACCCAGTAAGCGATATTCGCGCGCGCACCTCGTACAGCACGCCGAACATCCCGGCGCTGATGACCTTGCCGTTGGTGTTCGAAGAGCACGACGCGCTCGGCGGCGCCGCAGCCAAACGCCCACGTCTGAATTACCTGCGCAACTTGTGGGTCAGCCGGGTCCGGCACCTGCCGGGCATCGAGGTGCTGACGCCTGACGACCCGCAACTGTATTGCGGGATCACCGCGCTGCGCTTCACCCGGCATACCGATCAGCAGGCCATGGCCGAGCGTCTGCTCAGCGAATTCAACCTGTTCACCGTGGTGCGCACCGGCGCCGCATGCGGGCCCTGTATCCGCATCACCCCGGGGTTGACCACTACGGCCGGCGAAATGGAGCAGCTGGTTCGGGCGCTGGACCAACTGCGCTAGAACGGCGCTCCGGAATTTTTTTCGTAGCCTTCGAGGCCAAGCTGCGACGACACGGCGAAGGTGTCGATGCCGAGGGTCTGGCAGGCGAAGGCGCCGTCTTCAAGATCGGCGCCGGCGATCGGCTGCAATACCAACCGCAAGGCGTCCTCGGCGGCACCTTCACAGCCGCAGCGGCCTGGGAGGTGCAAGGTGCCGGCCCAGGCCTCGTGGTGAGCTTGCGCTCCTGCTTCGTCGCCGGGAATGAATACGTTCAGCTTCAAGCAAACAGCGCCGTGCGCAGGTCGATCCGGATAGATACTGGTGAAGCGGACGATGCCATGGCTGTCGGTGGATTGGCTGCCGCCCAGGCTGTTGTCGCCATCGACACGCTGCTGAATGCGCACCAGCGCGCCGATGACCGGCTCGCTGGTCATCGCATCGACCAGCGACAGTCGCAGGATCAGCGGCAGGCCTTCGACCCCCTGGCTGATATTGCGCACTTGAGATTCAGCTGCGGGGCGGCCGAGGGCAAGTTGCTGCGGTTGATAACGGGATTGTGGCGTAAGGGTCAGAGACTGACGGTCGTCCATGAGGCGTTCTCTCTTCCATAAGATGGACGCAGATTAACCCCGTGAAAAAGCCAGCGTGCAGTAACTATGTATCGCCGCATGTATCGGCAGTTTTTTCAGCGCAAAAAAAAGGTGCGCCGACCAAGCGCACCATAAAGCCGTAAAGCACACAACGAGGTGTAGGGGTAACGATCAGTCCAGCAGCGCCAGGGCCTCGGCGGTGCATTCCTGAATGCGGGCCCAGTCGCCGTTCTTGATCCACTCCGGATCAAGCATCCAGCTACCGCCCACGCACATGACGTTTTTCAGCGCCATGTAGCTCTTGATATTGGCCGGGCCGACGCCGCCAGTCGGGCAGAACTTCACTTCGCCGAACGGGCCGCCGAGCGCCTTGATTGCCGCCACGCCACCGCTGACTTCCGCCGGGAACAGCTTGAAGCGGCGATAGCCCAGACCGTAGCCTTCCATGATCCCCGAGGCGTTGCTGATGCCCGGCAACAGCGGAATCGGGCTGTCGACGCTGGCTTCGAGCAGGTCACGAGTGATGCCCGGGGTGACGATGAATTGCGAACCGGCCGCTTCCGCCGCTGCGAGCATGTTGCGGTCGAGCACGGTGCCGGCACCGGTCATCAGTTCCGGACGCTGTTCACGCAGGATCTGAATGGCCTTGAGGCCGAACTGCGAACGCAGGGTCACTTCCAGCGCAGTCAGGCCACCGGCGGCGAGGGCGTCGGCCAGCGGCAGCACGTCCTGTTCGCGGGCGATGGTGATCACTGGCAGGATCCGCGCCTTGGCGCAGAGACTGTCGATCAGGGCAACTTTGTCCGCCATGGAAACGGTCGGGGATGGGGTTGTCATAGCGGCTGTTCCTTGGCTCATGGGCACCAGTAAATCTCTAACGTAGGTTGCAGAAACGCGCGCACCGGCATGGCCGCAACGTCATCGGATGCCAGCGCGGCATTCAGGGTGGTCAGTTTCGATTGACCGGAAATCGACAGAATCTTGTGCCGGGCCGAGGCCAGCAGCGCGCGGCTCATGGTCAGGCGCTGACGCGGCACGCTGGGCGCCAGCATCGGCCAGCAACGGCGCGTACCATCGGCTTGCAGGGCTACGGCGAGGTTCGGGCTGTCGGGGAATAGCGACGCGGTGTGACCGTCATCGCCCATGCCCAGCACCAGCACGTCGATCGGCGGCAATTCCGCGAGCAAGCGATCAGCCTGTTCAGCAGCCTGCTCGACGTTGGCCGCCGCGCTGTAGAGGCTGAGGAACTGTGCCTTGGCTGCCGGGCCTTTGAGCAGATACTGCTTGAGCAGGCCGGCATTGCTGTCGGCATGTTCCACCGGCACCCAGCGTTCGTCGGCCAGGGTCACAACGACCTTCGACCAGTCCAGCTCCTGCTTGGCCAGGTGCTGGAAGAACGCTACCGGGCTACGACCACCCGACACCACCAGCACCGCGTTGCCGCGTGCCGCAATGGCGTCGCTCAGTTGCTTGGCAACGTTCAGCGCCAGGCCTTCGGCGAGCAGCACCGGGCTGTTGAATTCGCGGGCAGTCACGCCCGTCGGCAGTTGCACATCAGATATCGCCATACCACGACCTCCCGTCCCGCGTGATCAAAGCAATGGAGCTCATCGGCCCCCACGACCCGGCCGCATACGGCTTGGGCGCGTCACCGGATTTCTTCCACCCGGCGATCAGTTGGTCACACCACTTCCACGCGGCTTCGATTTCATCTTTACGGACAAACAGGTTCTGATTGCCGTTCATCACTTCCAGCAACAACCGCTCATAGGCATCGGGGATCCGCGCGCTACGCCAGGTGTCGGAGAAATTCAGTTGCAGCGGGCCGCTGCGCAGTTGCATGCCCTTGTCCAGGCCCTGCTCTTTGGTCATCACGCGCAAGGAAATGCCTTCGTCCGGTTGCAGGCGGATGATCAGTTTGTTGCTGATCTGCAGACGCTGCTCCGGGGCGAAAATGTAGTGCGAGGGTTCCTTGAAGTGGATGACGATCTGCGACAGCTTCTGCGGCATGCGCTTGCCGGTACGCAGGTAGAACGGCACGCCGGCCCAGCGCCAGTTGCGGATGTCGGCACGCAGGGCGACGAAGGTTTCGGTGTCGCTCTGGGTGTTGGAATTCGGTTCTTCGAGGTAACCCGGAACGGATTTCCCCTCGCTGTGGCCGGCGATGTACTGGCCGCGCACCACTTGCGTGGTCAGGCCTTCCGGGCTGATCGGCGCGAGCGCCTTGAGCACTTTCACTTTCTCGTCACGGATGCTGTCGGCGGACAGGTCGGCCGGCGGATCCATGGCAATCAGGCAGAGCAACTGCAACAGGTGATTCTGGATCATGTCGCGCAGTTGGCCGGCCTTGTCGAAATAGCCCCAACGGCCTTCGATGCCGACCTTCTCGGCCACGGTGATTTCCACGTGGGAGATGTAATTCTGGTTCCACTGGGTTTCGAACAGGCTGTTGGCGAAACGCAGGGCGATCAGGTTCTGAACGGTCTCTTTGCCCAGATAGTGGTCGATGCGGTAGGTGCGGTCTTCCGGGAAGAACTGCGCGACGGCGTCGTTGACCTTGCGCGAGGACTCCAGGTCAGAGCCGATCGGTTTTTCCAGCACTACACGGGTGTTCTCGGCCAGACCGACTTTCTCGAGGTTCTCGCAGATCGCGCCGTATACCGCCGCCGGAGTAGCGAAGTAGGCAATCATGCGCTGGCTGCTGCCGGCCAGTTCCGCCAGCGCCACGTAATCCTCAGCCTTGAGGAAGTCGACGTGCAGGTAGGTCAGGCGCGCGAGAAAGCGCTCGGCTACGGTTTCGTTCAGCTCTTTACCGACGTAACGGCGCAATTCGGCGGCGATGAACGCCATGTGCTGCTGCTCGCTGCCGGGCTCACGGGCCAGCGCGATGATTCGCGTGTCCTCGTGCAGCAGGTCGGCACCGTCAAGGTGATACAGGGCAGGAAACAGCTTGCGCAGGGCCAGATCGCCAAGCGCGCCGAACAAGGCAAAGGTGCACGGTTCAACCGTAATGGAAGGCATGATGTTTGTTCTTTTATCAAGTTAAGCTACAAATACCTTTTTTCAAGGCATCACTCAAGGGAAAATGTAGTAATAACCACAACATTTTCGCAGAATACTCAATCCGAGTGGTGGTCGCCCGGACGCATCAGTAGGATAGGCCACCGTCACGGGCCATATCAAAGGCCCAATTTGCATAGCCCGACGCAACTCTGCGTCGGTGAATCAGGAATTCCATATGGACCGCGTGCGAAATTTACTGGAACAGATCCAGAGTCGCCTTGAAGAGCTGAACAAGGCCGAACGTAAGGTCGCCGAGGTGATCCTGCTCAACCCGCAGCAGGCCACCCGCTTCAGCATCGCCGCCCTCGCCCAGGCCGCCTCGGTGAGCGAACCGACGGTCAACCGCTTCTGCCGCTCGTTCGGTGTCAGCGGCTACCCCGAACTCAAGCTGCAATTGGCGCAGAGCCTGGCCAGTGGTGCGGCGTATGTCAGCCGCGCGGTCGAGGCCGACGACAATCCCGAGGCGTACACGCAGAAAATTTTCGGCAGCGCCATCGCCTCCCTGGACAGCGCTTGTCAGGCGCTCGACCCGAACCTGATCAGCCGCGCCGTCGACCTGTTGATCCAGGCCCGGCAGATCCATTTCTTCGGCCTCGGCGCCTCTGCCCCGGTGGCGCTGGATGCGCAGCACAAGTTCTTCCGCTTCAACCTTGCGGTCACCGCGCATGCCGATGTGTTGATGCAGCGAATGATTGCTTCGGTGGCGCACACCGGTGAGCTGTTCGTGATCATTTCCTACACCGGACGTACCCGTGAGCTGGTGGAAGTGGCGCGGATTGCCCGGGAAAACGGCGCTTCGGTTTTGGGCCTGACGGCGGAGAATTCACCGCTGGCCAAGGCCAGTACTTTGAGCCTGAATATTCCGTTGCCGGAAGACACCGACATTTATATGCCGATGACCTCGCGGATCATTCAGTTGACGGTGCTGGATGTGTTGGCGACCGGGATGACCTTGCGCCGTGGCGTGGATTTCCAGCCGCATTTGCGCAAGATCAAAGAGAGCTTGAATGCGAGCCGGTATCCGGTGGGTGACGAGTTCAATTGATCTCTGAAGGCTGATCGTTCCCACGCTCTGCGTGGGAATGCCTCAAGGGACGCTCCGCGTTCCGGCTCCGAAAGGGACGCAGAGCGTCCCGGGCTGCATTCCCACGCAGAGCGTGGGAACGATCAAGCCGCCGCCCACGCCTGCAAACTCAAATGCGCCTTCTCCCCCGGCGCCAGGTGCAGGCTGTC